>JBQGDU010000446.1:0-1670 GCA_052039245.1 Aeromicrobium sp.
TGGAGAAGTTGGAGTAGAAGGCTCCGCGGGTGAAGCCCGCGTTCTCACAGATGTGCTCCACCGAGGCTCCGTGGATGCCTTCACGCGCGAGCAGGTCGCGCGCGGCGTCCAGCAGTCGCTCGCGCGTGGCGGACCGGCGTCGTTTGAGCTGACCGTCGTCGACGACCATGGGCACCTCCTCGCATCGGCTCCGTGACCGGAGACACCATACTCGATACATTGTCGCATCGGATACACAACTGTATCCTCATCAGGTGTCCACCCTTCTGTACGCCCTCGGCCGCTGGAGCTTTCGCCATCACCGACGCGTGATCGCGGGCTGGGTGCTGGCCGTGCTGCTCGCCGGAGCCCTCGCGGGCATCTTCAACGCCGGCACGAACGACTCCTTCGACATCCCCGGCACCGAGTCGCAGACCGCGATCGACGCCCTGGACCGCACGTTCCCGCAGCTCGCCGGCACCTCGGCCTACCTCGTCGTCGACGCACCCGAGGGCGAGAGCGCCACCAGCGAGCGGACGCGGCAGCTCGTCGAGGGCACCGTGGCGGACATGAAGGAGGTCGACGGCGTCGAGGACGTCGTCTCGCCGTACTCCGACATGACCGACGTCGGCCTCTCCGACGACGACCGTGCCGTCCAGGTCCAGGTGCAGTTCGCCGACCAGCTCCCCGACCTCACCCAGGACCAGCTGGACGATCTGGAGGCCACCGGCGGCGCTCTGCAGGACGCCGGCTACACGATCGCCTTCGGCGGTGACGCCTTCACCAACACCGGCCCGCAGCTCTCCGTCATCGAGCTGATCGGCGTCGGGGTGGCGTTCATCGTCCTCTACCTGATGTTCCGCTCCTTCCGCGCCGCGGTCATCCCCATCGTCACCGCCGTCGTCGGCGTCGGCGTCGCGATGGGCCTGACCTTCGCCTTCACGGGCGTCGTGACCATCTCCAGCGCCTCTCCCCTGCTGGCCCTCATGCTGGGCCTCGCGGTCGGCATCGACTACGCGCTCTTCATCGTCTCGCGACATCGCGAGCTGCTCAGCGCAGGTGTCGACCCAGCCGAGGCGGCCGGTCGAGCCGTGGCGACGGCCGGCTCGGCCGTGGTGTTCGCCGGGGTGACGGTGATGATCGCGCTCCTCGGACTCTCGATCGCCCGGATCCCGTTCCTCACCGTCATGGGCGTCATCGCCGCGGCGGCGGTCGCGATCGCCGTGACGGTCGCCGTCACCCTGCTCCCCGCCCTCCTGGGTCTGGTCGGGGACCGGCTGCGTCCCACGGAGAAGGAGAAGCCGCCCGGATCCTTCTCCAGCCGGTGGGTCAAGGCCACGACCCGCTTCCCGCTCGTCGCCATCGCCGTCATCGTGGTGGGGCTCGCCGTCGCCGCCATCCCCACGAAGGACCTGCAGCTCGCCCTCCCCGACAACGGAGCGGCCGCGCCGGGGTCGTCCCCGCGCGAGGCGTTCGAGATGGTCGAGGACTCCTTCGGCCCCGGCTACAACGGGCCGCTGCTGGTGACGATGGACCTCATCACCTCCACCGACCCGGTCGGTGTCGTCGACGACATCGAGGCCGACCTGCGCGAGGTGCCCGGCGTCGCCGACATCGCTCTGGCCACCCCGAACGAGACCGGCGACACCGGACTCGTCCAGGTGATCCCCACCTCAGGGCCGTCATCGGCC
>JBQGDU010000447.1:0-8682 GCA_052039245.1 Aeromicrobium sp.
GCCCTTGAAGCCCTCGGGCCACACGCCGGCGATCTCGCCGGAGGCCAGCAGTCTCTCGGCGTCGTCGGTGCAGGCGAGGGTGGCTCCGACCTTGCGCGCCATCTGGCCGACGAACGGCAGCGCGAAGACCAGGTCCGCCCCGAGGGGACGCAGATCGCGACCGCTGTGCCTCTTGACGGCGTACCCGGTCATGACCCCGTCGATCGGGACGGTCCCGGAGTGGTTGGCGACGAGCAGGGCGCCCCCCTCGCTCGGGATGTTCTCCGCCCCGCGCACCTCCAGACGGAACCAGCTCTCGGCGAGCGGCTCGACGGCGGAGGTCAGGATCTCGGTGATCTGCGGGTCGAAACCGAACTCATCGATCTCGTAGTCACCGGCCAGACGCTGCCGCAGGGAGGAGAGGACCGACGCGAGCCGGTCCTCCCAGTCCGAGCCGAGCACCCGCTGGGCCCCGCCGAGGAAGGCCTGGACGAGCTCCTCGACCGGGATTCCGGGCATCGACGCCGACCCGGCCGTGCGGGTCTCGCGGGCGGCCTCCTCGGCGGCCGCCGCTGCCGCCGCGGCCGCATCCTCGTCGGTGACCGCGCGCAGCAGCGGCTCGTCGCGCGTCGCGCCGCCACGCGTGGTGGGCCGGGACGTGCCTGCGGACTTCTTCGCATCGGACTTCTTCGCACCGGACTTCGTGGCGGTGGTCTTAGCCGCGCTCCTGGTCGCCGCACCCTTGGTCGCCGCACCCTTGGTCGTCGCACCCTTGGTCGGCGCGGCCTTGTCGGCGGTGTCGCGCGGCGTCGCCTTCGCGGCGTCGCCGGTCGCCGAGGAAGCCGCCTTCTTGCGGGCCGGTGTGGACGTGGTCCTGCCGCCGACCAGGGAACGGGACGCCGCCGACGGAGAGGCGGCGTCGCGTGTGCCGCGGCCGGCCTTGCCGGAGGTGCCGATGGTCCTGCGCTCGTCGTTCATGCTCCCGCTCCGATCACCGAGAGCAACCCTGGACGCGTCTGTCGCCGATACTCCTCGAGGACGTCCTCGGAGGTGTGCTCCGGCTCGTAGCCGAAGATCTCGCGCAGCGCCGAGGTGTCCACGGCGCGCCCGTAGGTGAGCAGCCGGTGCAGGTCGGGCGACAGGTCACCACCCATGACGCGGGTGACCCGCGCCGCAGCCGACGCGAAGCCCAGCGACGGCAACGGCAGCAGCGGACGACCGAGTCGTCGCGCGGTCTGCGACAGCAGCAGCACGCCCTCGCCGGCGAGGTTGAAGGTCCCCGGGCGGTCGTGCGACACCGATTCGGTGAGCACCGTCGTGGCGTCGTCGAGGTGGGTGAACTGCAATCTCGGGTCGTACCCGAAGGCCGCAGGCAGCATCGGGTTCTGGAGGTAGTCGCGCAGCGGCGTCTGGATGTCCGGGTGCAGCACCTGAGCCGACCGGATCGTGGTGATGAGGACGTCGGGGCGACGGCGCGAGAACCCCCGGACGTACCCCTCCACCTCGACGACGTCCTTGGGGAAGCCGCTCCGGGTGCCACCGCGAGAGGTCGACGACTCGGTGAACATGGCCGGGTCCTTCGGAGAGGACCCGTACACGGCCGCGGAGGAGCCGACGACCAGCTTCGCCACCGAGGAGGACCGCTGGCAGGCGGCGAGCAGCTGCATCGTGCCGATGACGTTGCGCTCCTTGGCGCCGCCGCCGCGAGAGCGCGCCGGTGCGAGATCGAGGTGGACGACGGTGTCGACCTCCTCGACGGCCATGACCTTGGCGACGACCGGTGTCCGGATGTCCGCACGGACGAACTTCACCCCGCCGAGCTCACCCTCCGGTGGACGAAGGTCGATGCCGACGACACGACTGATGCCGAGGTCCTCTGCGCGCGCAGCGAGCTGGCGCGAGAAGTGGGAGGCGAAGGACTCCGCCACCCCCGTGACGAGGACGACCCGGCCCATGGGCCTACTTGCCGAGCTTGCGGCGCTGGACCCGCGTGCGCTTGAGCATCTTGCGGTGCTTCTTCTTCGACATCCGCTTACGACGCTTCTTGATGACTGAACCCACAGGTGACCCTTTGCATTGCGATGTACGACAGACACCCCAGCGTACGTCGCGGGGGCGAGGGAGGCTCAGCCGGCCTCGAAGTAGGACTTCTCCAGGTAGGTCTGGACGGCCTCCTCGGTCACCCTGAAGCTGCGCCCGACGCGGATGGCCTCGAGCTGTCCGTTGTGGACGAGTCGGTAGACCGTCATCTTCGAGACGCGCATCTGCTCCGCGACCTCGGCCACGGTCAGGAACGTCGTTCCCGCTGCCATGCGACACCTGCTTCCTTCAGGAGCACGCGCGCTCTCCGGCTTCCCCACCGGAGAGTGGGCGCGCGTGCCTGAGGATGAACATAGTGCCTGATGGGGCCTGAGGGGTAGTTTTTCCCAATCGCCGGACACGTGGGACGGTCGGCGCCGGGACGGCCCTCAGAGCATCGGGTCGAGGCCCACCTCGGGGAAGCACTCCGTGCGCGCGGCTTGGATGGACCGGTCGAGCCAGCTGGCGGGGTCGAAACCCAGCTCCCACGGCCGGAACCCGGCCGATCGACCGTCGCCCATCCGGTGCGGGGCGGGCACGCCGCGCAGTCGTTCGACCTCGGCGCGCCACTGCGCAGGCGTCGCCACGGCAGGATCGACGTCCTGGTCCGCGACGATGCCGAGCAGGTGCGTCCACGCCCTCGGGACGACGTCCGTGACGGCGTAGCCGCCCCCTCCGGTGACGATCCAGCGCCCGTCCGTGACGTCCTCGGCGAGATCGCGCAGCGCCTTGTACGAGGCGACCTGACCGTCGACGCTCAGCATCAGGTTGGTCAGCGGGTCGTCCATGTGGGAGTCGCAGCCGTGCTGGGTGATGAGGACGTCCGGTGCGAACTCGCGCACCACCTGCGGGACGACCGCGTGGAAGGCACGCAGCCACCCTGCGTCGGAGGTCCCCGGGGGCAGCGCGACGTTGACGGACGTGCCCTCGGCCCCCGGCCCACCGGTCTCGGTGGGCCAGCCGGTACCGGGGAAGAGGGACTGCGGGCCCTCGTGGACGGAGACGGTGAGCACCCGCGGGTCGTCGTAGAAGATCTGCTGCACCCCGTCGCCGTGGTGGGCGTCGATGTCGACGTAGGCCACCTTCTGCGCCCCGTTGGCGAGGAGCCAGGCGATCGCGACGGCGACGTCGTTGTAGATGCAGAAGCCGCTCGCCCGGTCGGCCATGGCGTGGTGCAGCCCACCGGCGATGTTGACCGAGCGGCGCACCTCGCCGGTCCAGACTCGACGCGCCGCCTCGAGCGTGGCGCCGGCGATGAGCGTGCTCGCCTCGTGCATGCCGGCGAAGACCGGGTTGTCCTCGGTCCCGAGACCGATGCTGGGATCGGCGTGCGTGGGGTGTGCGGAGAGCTTGCGGACCCGCTCGACGTACCCGGGCGTGTGCACCCCGAGCAGCTGCTCCTCGGTGCACGGGTCGGCACCCACCACGTCGAGGTGGTCCAGAACGCCCAGCGCCCGGGACAGGGCCATCGTCAGCTCCACCCTGACCGGCGCCATCGGGTGCGTCTGACCGAAGTTGTAGGCGGTGAGCCGGTCGTCGAAGACCAGACTCGCTCTCTCGCGCATGCTCGTCAGCCTACGACCCGGCAGGTCCGGTGTGATCGCGCCCTCAGGAACCAGACAGCTCGGCGGAGCGTCGGGCCGCGGCCCGCACCCCGGCGACCAGACCGTCGCGGACGCCCTCGGCGTCGAACGTCTCGATCGCCGCGGCGGTGGTGCCGTTCGGGGACGTCACTCGGCGTCGCAGCTCAGCCGGCGGGTCGTCTGAGGTCGCGAGCAGCTTCGCGGCACCGACGAGCGTCTGTGCGGCGAGGACGCGCGCGGTCGCCTCGTCGAGCCCGGAGTCCACGCCGCCGGCGATCATCGCCTCGGCCAGGTAGAAGACGTAGGCCGGCCCGGAGCCGGAGACGGCGGTGAGGGCGTCCTGCTGCGACTCGTCCACCACCACGACCCTCCCGCCCGCGGAGAGGAGGTCGACGACGAGGTCGCGCTGCTCGTTCGAGCAGGAGGCGCCGGCCGAGACGCCGAACATGCCCTCGCCCACGACGGCGGGGGTGTTGGGCATCGCCCGCACCACGGCGACACCGGCGGGCACGGCGGCCTCGATCGTGTCGGTGCGGACCCCGGCAGCGAGGGAGACGACGACGGCATCCGCCTCGAGCGAGCCCGAGACCTCCGACAGCAGGGTCGCCACGTCCTGAGGCTTGACCACCACGAGGACGATGCCGGCACCGACGACGGCCTCGGCCGGGTCGACCACCTCGACGCCGTGCTGGTCACGCAGCTGCTGGGCGCGCTCGGCGAACTTCTCGGCCACCACGACGTCGTCGTGACCGGCGGATCGGACGGCGGACAGCAGGGTCTCCCCCATCACGCCGCCGCCCAGGACTGCGATGCGTGTCGACATGGCGCCAGCCTAGGCGCAGGGACACTCCTCGTGCCCTGTCGGGCCGTCCAGGCCAGGCGGCCCGCCCGATGAGCCGGCTCGTAGGCTCACCGGGTGCGCCTGAGGATGGACCCGTTCATCGTGCTGCTGATGCTGGCGGCCGTCGTGGCGACCTTCCTGCCGGCCACCGGCGCCGCCTTCGACGCACTCCGCATCGTCATGGCGGTGGCGATCGGGCTGCTGTTCTTCCTCTATGGCGCCCGACTCTCGACCACCGAGACCTTCGCGGGGTTGCGGAACTGGCGGCTCCAGCTCCTCCTGCTGCTCACGACCTTCGCGGTGTTCCCGCTGCTGGGTCTCGCGACCGGCCTCCTCCCGACGTCGGTCCTCAACCCCGGACTCGCCGCGGGCGTCCTGCTGCTCTGCGCCGTGCCCTCCACCATCCAGGGGTGCGTCGTCTACACGCGCTTGGGTGGAGGGAACACCGCGGCGGCCGTCGTGAGTGCCTCCTTGTCCAACCTCGTCGGCGTCTTCCTGACCCCCGCACTCGTCGCGCTGCTCATGACGGCGGAGGCACAGGTGGACGCCGGGGCCGTCCTGCGCATCGTCGCGCAGCTGCTCGCGCCGTTCGTGCTGGGCCAGGTGTGCCGACCGCTGGTCGGCGCATGGGTGGCGCGGCACGACGTCCGCCTGCGAGTCTTCGACCGCTCCAGCATCGTGCTCGTGGTCTACGTCGCGTTCAGCGAGGGCGCCACCGCCGACGTCTGGTCCGCGGTGAGCCTGCTGGACGCGGTCACGGTGGCACTGGTGTGCATCGCCCTGTACCTCGTGGTGACGGGCTGGATCCTCCTGGCCGGCCGGGCAGCCGGCTTCGACCGCGCCGATCGCGTCGCGATGTTCTTCTGCGGGTCCAGCAAGAGCCTCGCGAGCGGCCTGCCGATGGCCACCGTGCTGTTCGCGGGTGGCGACGTGGCGCTGCTCGTCCTGCCGCTGATGTTCTACCACCAGCTCCAGATCATCGCGGGAGGCGTGATCGCGGGAAGGCTCGGTCGCTCGGAGCGGCCGTGATGCTCGGGCCGGGGATCATCGGAGCGACAGGAGGGTCCACCACATCACCCACGATCCAGGACCGCGCACGCCGCGCCGGGACGTGTCCGCGCCCCTGGCGTGGCCGCACGGAACCGACACCGTCTGAGGTCAGCGCCTGTGGCCGGTGACGGCCAGGCCGACACCGAGGCCGATCATCGACAGTCCGCCCGCGGCGCCCACGGCCGCGCCGCGCCGCGGTGTCACCGCGAACCACGAGCGCAGGCCACTCGCCACGATGGCCCACACGGCGTCACTGATCAGCCCGATCGTGAACGCGACGAGACCCAGCAGCAGCATCTGGACCGGGACGTGCCCGGCGCCGCGGTCGACGAACTGCGGCAGCACGGCCGCGAAGATCATGAACGCCTTGGGGTTCGTGGCACCGACGATGAAGCCCTGACGGACCGCGAGGGCGACCGGCAGTACCGAGCCGGCCGGTTGGGAGCTCACCGACGCCGTCGCTGTTCCCAGCCCGGCGCGGTGACGCACAGCCTGCACGCCGAGCCAGATCAGGTAGGCGGCGCCGAGGAGCTTGACCGTGGTGAACAACGGCGTGGAGCGTTCGAGCAGAGTCGCGAGTCCGGCCGTCACGAGCAGGACGATGAGCAGCAGCCCGAGGGAGTTGCCGACGACCGTCGCGAGTGCGACCGTACGGCCGTGCGCGAGCGCTCGGCCGATGACGAACACCACGCTGGGGCCAGGGATCGCGATGAGCACGAACGCGGCGAGCGCAAAGGCCAGCAGGCTCTCCGGGCTGATCATCGCCTCAGGATAGTCGCGCGCGGCGACGAGACCGAGCGGAGCATCGTGATCAGGTGTGCAGCCGGGTGAAGGCGAGCGCCTCGAGCAGGTCGTCCTCGCGGGCCCGCTGGTCCGCGGCCTTGCGGGTGTTGATCTCGACCACGACGTCGCCGGAGTACCCCGACGTCGCGAGGTGCTCGAGGAGCTCCGCGCACGGCTGGTCCCCGCGGCCGGGGACGAGGTGCTCGTCCTTCGGGGAGCAGAGCGAGTCGGAGATGTGCACATGGGCGAGCCGGTCACCGCGCTCGCGCGCCATCGCGATCGGGTCGTCCCCGGCCGTGCCGCTGTGCGAGAGGTCGAGGGTGACGTGGTCGTACGCCTCGTCGACGGGGTTCCAGTCCGGCAGGTACGCCTGGAACTCACGCTTGCCGGTGCGCCAGGGGTACATGTTCTCGACGGCGTAGACGATGCCGTGCTCGCGCTCCAGGTCGGCGATGCCCTCGACGAAGCCCCGCGCGTACTCCCGCTGCCACCGGAACGGCGGATGCACGACGATGGTCGACGCCCCGAGCCGGGCGGCCATCTCGGCACTGCGGTGCAGCTTGCCCCACGGGTCCGTCCCCCAGACCCGCTGCGTCAGCAGCAGGGTGGGAGCGTGGACGGAGATCACCGGGATCTCGTGGAACTCCGAGAGAGACCGGCAGGCGTCGGCGTCGGTGCTGACGTCGTCGATGCCCACCATCACCTCGACACCCTCGTAGCCGAGGCGGGCAGCCGCCTCGAACCCGCTCGCCGTGGTCCCCGGGTAGACGGAGGAGGTGGAGAGCCCGACGCGGATCTGGTCCTGGTCGCTCATCGATCTACAGGGCGTCCAGGTGCTTGAGCAGAACGCCCTCGCGCAGTGCCCACGGGCAGATCTCGACCCGTGTGAGGTCGAGCAGGTCCATCGCGGCCTCGGCGACGATGGCGCCCGCCACCATCTGGTGGGCGCGGTCGGCCGAGACCCCGGGCATGCGAGCGATCTCGTCGACGTCGCGGGTGCGGAGCTCGGCGATGAGCGGGACGAGGTCGGCGCGGTGCAGGGTCCGTGCGACGTACTGCCCCTCGCTCGACGGCGCAGCCCCGCACATCCGGGCGAGGGAGCGGAACGTCTTGCTGGTGGCGACGGCCTGGTCGAACGGACCACCACGCAGCAGCGCTCCGGCGTCCTCCGCGAGCGAGGTCCGGACGTAGCGCCGCAGGTCGTCGTGGGAACGACCGGCGTCGAGCCACTCCCGCGTCAGCCGGCCGGCCCCGAGCGGCACGGACTGCGCGACGTCGGGATGCTCGTCGGAACCGACGGCGAGCTCCAGGGAGCCACCACCGATGTCCAGCACCCCCAGCCGCCCGGCGGACCAACCGAACCAGCGACGCACGGCGAGGAAGGTCAGCCGCGCCTCGTCCTCGCCGGGGAGCACCTCGATCTCCAGTCCGCTGGACTCCCGCACGGCGGACAGCACCTCGTCCGCGTTGAGGGCATCGCGCACCGCTGAGGTCGCGAAGGCCACAACCATCGAGCAGCCGCGCTCCTCGGCCTCGTCCCGCGCCTGCTCGACGTACTTGACCAGCCGGTCCACGCCGTCGGGCGTGACGCGCTGTTCCCCATCCAGGTGCTCGGCCAGCCGCAACGACTCCTTGAACGACGCCGCCGGCAGCGGCGGACCGCCGCGGTAGGCGTCGACGATCAGCAGGTGGCCGGTGTTCGACCCGATGTCGAGGACGCCCATGCGCATGCCCACCATCCTCCCACGGGGGCGTTCTCGTGCCGCCCTACAGTGGGGTGATGCCCGAGATCGACCTCGGATTCCCCCGCTCATGGGTGGAGTTCGCCAACCCCGACGACGCCGACGAGGTCTTCCGCTGCGACCTCACGTGGCTCACGTCGGCCTGGACGTGCATCTTCGGCTCGCCGACCGCGCCGAGCGGGCCGTGTCCGGGCATCTACGCCTCCAGCCCCGACGCCGGCTGCTGCACGCTGGGAGCGCACTTCGCCGACGACGCGGACCACGAGCGCGTCGCCGAGGCCGTCGGACGGCTCGGACCCGATCTCTGGGAACGGCACGCCGAGGGCACCGGCCCGCTCGGCTGGCCGGAGACCGACGACGACGGCGAGCTGAAGACCCGGGCCGTCGACGGAGCGTGCGTCTTCCACAACTCCCCGGGCTTCGAGGGCGGGTACGGCTGCGCCATCCACGCCCTCGCCCTGAGCGAGAACCGGGAGCCGCTCGAGCTGAAGCCGGACGTGTGCTGGCAGCTGCCGATCCGCCGCCAGTTTCGCGACGTCGAGCGCGGCGACGGCACGAGCTACCTGGAGATCCAGATCAGCGAGTACACCCGCGCCGGCTGGGGTCCCGGCGGCGCGGACCTGGA
>JBQGDU010000448.1:0-2670 GCA_052039245.1 Aeromicrobium sp.
CGCCGCCCGCATCGAGACGACCGCCGTGACGACGGCCGACCTGCTCGACGACCTCGAGGCGGTCCGCGCCGCCCGCGACTCCGAGGACATCGTGCCGGTGGAGTCCCTCGACCTCGTCTCCCCGATCTCGGCGCCGTGTCGCGTCGTGGCCCAGATGGCCAACTACGCCTCCCACGCCGAGGACGCCGGCCTGGACCCGCGCACCGTGCCTCTGACGTTCTTCCGCAAGTCCTCGGCGTCGCTGAGCGGTCCGCACGATCCGATCGTCAAGCCGGCCCACGTGCGACTGCTGGACTACGAGGTCGAGATCGGGCTCGTGATCGGCCGACCCGTGCCCGTCGGCACGGACCTCACCGACGACGATCTCCCCCGGGTCGTCCGCGCGCTCGTGCTCACCAACGACGTCTCGGCTCGCGACGTCCAGCTGGTCAAGACCCAGTTCTACGAGTCCAAGTCCTATCCGTCCTTCACACCGGCGGGCCCGGTCCTCGCCGTCCTGGAGGACGACGAGATCTCGCGGCTCCACGAGCTGCGACTGCGCCTGTGGGTCGACGGCGACCTGCGGCAGGATCACGGCGCCGACGACATGATCCACCCGCCGCTCGCGGCGCTGCGGGCGCTCTCGCGCTTCCAGGACCTCGCCCCCGGTGACGTCGTGCTGACCGGGACCCCGGTCGGTACCGCGCTCCAGGCGCCGGCCCGACCGATCGAGATGATCGGTGCACTGCTGCCCACCGCCACGAAGTGGCGGATCTTCTTCGGCCGCCAAGCCAGAAATCCTCGCTACCTGCAGGACGGTCAGCTCATCGAGGCGACCGTCGCCACGGCGGACGGGGCGATCGACCTCGGAGTGCAACGCACCAGCGTCCGGTACGCACGATGACCTCCCCCCTCCCCGTCGTGATCGTCGGCGCAGGGCCGGTCGGAAGCTCCGCGGCCATCCTGCTCGCCCAGCAGGGCACGGAGTGCGTCGTCCTCGAGCGATGGACCGACGTCTACCCGCAGCCGCGCGCCGTGCACCTGGACGACGAGATCCACCGTGTCCTGGGCACGATGGGGCTCGCCGAGGAGTTCTCCGCCATCTCCCGGCCCGCCGCCGGACTGCGGTTGGTGGACCGGCACCATCGCACCCTCGGATGCCTCACACGATCGGCCGAGGACTCCCCCAACGGGCACCCGGGGGCCAACCTCTTCGACCAGCCCGACCTGGAGGCCATCCTGCGCCGCCGGCTCGAGGAGCTGCCGCTCGCGACGCTGCGCACCGGCGTGGAGGTGACCGACGTCCGGATCGACGCCCATGGCGTCACCCTCGACCTGACCGACCTCGGCACCGGGCGCGCGGAGACGTTGGAGGCGGAGTACGTCCTGGGTGCGGACGGCAGCCACAGCATCGTCCGGGAGGCGATCGGCGCGAGGCTCGAGTCCCTGCCCTTCGAGCAGCGCTGGCTCGTGGTCGATGCCGTCGTGGAGACCGAGCTCGGCCACTGGGACGGCGTGCACCAGGTCTGCGACGCGAGACGCGCCGCCACGTACATGAGGATCGGGCCCACGCGGCACCGGTGGGAGTTCCAGCTCCTGCCCTCGGAGACGGTGGAGGACTACCGCTCCCTCGAGCAGCTCGGACCCTTGCTGGCCTCCTGGACCGCAGCGGCGGCACCCGAGGACGTCCACCTCGTCCGGACGGCGGAGTACACCTTCCGCGCTGCCCTCGCCGACCACTGGCGACGCGGCCGCGGCTTCGTGCTCGGAGACGCCGCCCACCTGACGCCGCCGTTCATCGGCCAGGGGCTGGGGGCGGGCCTGCGGGACGCCGCCAACCTCGCCTGGAAGCTCAGCGGCGTCCTGCAGGGCAGGCTCGACGTCTCTGTGCTCGACACCTACGAGTCGGAACGTCGGCCCCACGCTCGCTCCCTGGTGCAGATCGCGCGCGTCGTCGGCCTGGCCATGACCGGCGGCGGTCGCGTCGGCACCGTCGCCCGGCGCGCTCTCCTCCCCGTGGTGTCCCGCGTGCTCGCGCAGAGCAAGACCTCGGGCCACGGCGTGACTCCGTCGTTCGCGGCGGGTGAGCTCGTGCACGCCGATCGGCAGGACCGTCTGGCCGGCTCGCTCTGTCCCAACGTGGTCGGGTCGTGGCGACTCGACGACGATCATGCGGGGCACTGGATCGTCCTCACCCGCGAGGCACCCTCCCCAGGGGTGGTCGGACTCTTCGAAGGTCTCGGGGCTCACGTGGTGCTCACGGAGCCCGGCGACAGGCTCGACGAGTGGTTGAGCGACGCCGATCGACCTGCCGCACTCGTCCGCCCCGACCTCATCGTGATGGCGTCGGGCCCGACCGCGGTGCTCGCGGCGACGCTCGGAGGCGTCCTCGCACCTGCGTCCGCCCGGCCTCGCGAGGCACAGCACGGTCTCGCGACCGTCGGGTCCTGCGTCGCGTAGCCCCGACGGGATTCGATCCCCCAAGCTCTCCGCTAGCGCTCCGAGCAGGGGGTGCCCCCACCGCGCCACCGAACGTCTTCTCACCCGCCCACGCCACGGACGACAACGACCCCCACGAGCCACGAGGAGCTCGAAGCTCCTCAGGAGGGTGGGGGTCGTTCTCGTCCGTAGCCCCGACGGGATTCGAACCCGCGCTACCGCCTTGAGAGGGCGGCGTGCTAGGCCGCTACA
>JBQGDU010000449.1:0-5401 GCA_052039245.1 Aeromicrobium sp.
CCCGCGCCGCTCGACGGCGTCGCGCCGTTCGTGTGGCACGGCTCGATCCGCACGCCCGAGGTGGCCGAGCTGGCCGCGTTCTACGGCGACGGCTACTTCGCCAACAACATCTTCTGGCCGAAGGAGCACTACATCCGGCTGATCAACTTCTACCGGCAGCGCTACGCCCACTACGGGCACGGCACGCCCGAGCAGGCGATCGTCGGCCTCGGCGGCCAGTTCTTCATGCGCAAGAACAGCCAGGACGCGGTCAACGAGTTCCGCCCCTACTTCGACAACGCACCGGTCTACGGACACGGGCCGAGCATGGAGGACTTCACCGAGCAGACGCCGCTCACCGTCGGCAGCCCGCAGGAGTTCGTGGAGAAGACGTTGACGTTCCGTGACTTCTTCGGCGACTACCAGCGCCAGCTCTTCCTGGTCGACCACGCCGGTCTGCCGCTCAAGGTCGTTCTGGAGCAGCTCGACCTCCTGGGCGAGGTGCTGCCCACGCTGCGCGCCGAGTTCGAGGCGCGGCGCCCCGCGGGGGTGGCCGACGCCCCGACGCACGCTGCCCGGGTGGCCGCGCGGGACGCGGCGGTCGCGGAGAAGGTCTCGTCATGACCCGGGTGGTGGCGATCAGCGCCGGCCTCAGCGACCCGTCGACGAGTCGGCTGCTCGCGGACCGGATCACCGCCGCCGTGGGCGACCGGCTGCCCGGGGTGAGTGTCGAGACGATCGAGCTCCGGCCCATCGCCCACGAGATCACCGACGCGGCGCTCTCCGGCTACGCCGGCCCCCGGGTCCAGGACGCCATCGACAAAGTGGGAGCCGCCGACGCGCTCGTCGTGGTCTCTCCGATCTTCAAGGCCTCCTACACCGGGTTGTTCAAGTCGTTCGTCGACGTCCTGGAGCCGGACCTGATCATCGGCAAGCCGGTCCTGCTGGCAGCGACCGGTGGCACGGCGCGGCACTCGCTCGCGATCGACCTCGCCCTGCGCCCGCTCTTCGCCTACCTGCAGGCCTTCGTGCTGCCCACCGGCGTGTTCGCCTCCCCGCACGACTGGGGCAGCGAGGGCACCTCGGCACTCAGCACTCGGATCGATCGCGCCGTGGGCGAGCTCGTCTCCGTGCTGGAGGGCGGCGGCACCGGCCGCAGCCGGGAGGAGGGCATCGACCTGTTCAGCGAGACGATGCTCTCGATCTCCGACCCGCCCCGCCCGCCGGCGTGAGGCAGGACTGACGTGCAAGGGCCCGCCGACACCCGGTCGGCGGGCCCTCGCAGGTTCGGCAGAGGTCAGGGCAGGACGAGCGTCAGCGTCTGCGCCACGCACACCGGGCGCTCGCCCCTCTCGCGCTCCACGGTCCACGTCGTCGTGATCCGGGTTCCCGAACCGAGCTGCTCGACGGCCGTGAACTCCGGCGTCGCGCGGATGCGCGAGCCGACGGGCAGCGGGGCGGGGAACCGGACCTTCTCCACCCCGTAGTTCAGCCGGGCCGAGCCGACGTCGATCCGGAAGAGCCGCCCGGCGAACCCGGGCAGCATCGCGAGCGTCAGGAAGCCGTGGGCGATGGTCCCGCCGAAGGACGATCCGGAGGCGCGCTCGGTGTCGACGTGCACCCACTGGTGGTCGCCGGTGAGGTCGGCGAAGGCGTCCACGGCGGGCTGCTCGATCGGGGTCCAGTCCGTCGTGCCCAGGGCCTGCCCCTGAGCCTGCTCGATCTCGGCCAGGCTGCGGAAGACGCGTGGCTCAGCCGTCGCGGGGGTCATCAGGCGACCTTCTCGAAGACGGCCGCGAGGCCCTGGCCGCCACCGATGCACATCGTCTCCAGGGCGTAGCGGGCGTCGTCGCGACGGTGCAGCTCACGGGCGAGGGTGCCGAGCATGCGCCCACCGGTCGCGCCGACCGGGTGGCCCAGGGAGATGCCGGAGCCGTGGACGTTCGTGCGCTCGTGGTCGGCCTCGGTGAACTTCCACTCGCGCATGACGGCCAGCGCCTGGGCGGCGAAGGCCTCGTTCAGCTCGATCACGTCCATGTCGGCCAGCGACAGGCCCGCACGACCGAGGGCCGCCTCGGTGGCCGGCACCGGGCCGATGCCCATGACCTCCGGACGCACTCCCGCGACGGACCAGCTCCGCAGGCGAACGAGCGGTCGCAGACCCAGCTCGGCCGCCTTGTCGGCCGTGGTGACGACGCACAGGGCGGCGGCGTCGTTCTGACCCGACGCGTTGCCGGCGGTGACGGTGGCCTCGGGGTCGCTCGAGCCGAGGATGGGGCGCAGCCTCGAGAGCGACTCCACCGTGGTGTCGGCGCGAGGGTGCTCGTCGGTGTCGATCACGGTGTCGCCGCGTCGACCGGGCACGGTCACCGGGATGATCTCCTCGGCGTAGACGCCGCTCTGCTGCGCGGCGACGGCTCGCTGGTGCGAGCTCACGGCGAGCCGGTCCTGCTCCTCGCGGCTGATCGCGTACTCGCGGCGCAGGTTCTCGGCGGTCTCGAGCATGCCGCCGGGGACGGGGTAGTCGCGGCCGCCGGCGGTGGAGCGGGCTCGCACGAGGCTGTCGTGCATGCGCACACCGGAGCGGGCGCCGCCCCAGCGCATGTCGGTGGAGTAGAAGGAGGCGTTGCTCATGGACTCGGTGCCGCCGGCGACCACGACGTCCTGCGCGCCCGACGCGACCGCCATGGCCGCGTTGATCACCGCCTGCAGGCCCGAGCCGCAGCGACGGTCCAGGTGCTGGCCGCCCACCGTGACGGGCAGGCCGGCGTCGAGGGCGACGACCCGGCCGATGGCGGGTGCCTCGCTGTTGCCGTTGCAGTGGCCGAGGATGACGTCGTCGAGGACGTCGGGGTCGAGGCCGGTGCGGTCCAGGAGGCCGCGGAGCGCGGTGACGCCGAGGTCGACGGCGGTGAGGTCCTTGAACATGCCGCCGTACCGGCCGACCGGGGTGCGGACCGGTTCGCAGATGACGGCGTCGCGTGGGGTGTCGGTCATGATGTGCTCTCTCCTCGTGCTGCGTGGTCGGTGGTGGTGACGTCCAGGCGGACGCGCACCGAGTCGTCGGCGTCGCCGACCAGCTCGATGCGGACCCCGGCGTCGTGCTCGGTGGTGCGGACGGTGGCGGGCTCCCCGCAGAACAGGGGCGCCAGGTTGCGGTGCTCCAGCACGAGGGCCGGTGCGCCGTCCTGCAGGCGCCACGCCTCGGCGAGCAGCAGGGTCATGAGCGGCCCGTGCACGACGAGACCCGGGTACCCCTCGACCCCGGTGGCGTAGGGCCAGTCGTAGTGGATGCGGTGGGTGTTCGCGGAGGCGGCGCTGAACCGCATCAGCACCGCGGGGTCGGTCCGCACCGCGAACGAGCCCGGCGCGGTCTCGCTCGGGGTCAGTGGTGCCCCGACGAGCGACGGCGTCTCGCCCTGGTCTCGCGCCGGCCGCTCCGAGGGCGCTCCGGGCGCGGCCGCCTCGCGGAACAGCAGGTCCTGGTCCTCGACGAGCAGCAGCTCGCCGGACTCCTCATCCTGCAGGCTCGTGTGCACGCGGACCACGGCGAGCGCACCGCTGCGCCCCTGCTTCGGCGTGACGGACTCCACCTCGCTGGTGCGGCGGACCCGGGTACCCGTCCGCAGGGGGCCGTGCACCTCGATCCGTCCGCCGGCGAACATCCGACGGGGAAGATCGAGCGGGGGCAGGAAGCCGCCGCGGCGGGCGTGCCCGTCGTCACCGAGGAGCGTCGACGGCGACCACCGGGCGAGCGCCAACCAGTGCCACAGGGGCGGCAGCACCTCGCCCGGCGCTGGTGCCGGGAGGCCGTCGTCCAGCAGCGAGGCCATCGCCGCGAGGGGCGCTGGATCGACGAGCTCGCTGCTCGTGACGGTGGTCGGCTCCCACCCGCCCAGCTCGTCGTCGGGTCCGTCGGTCGGGGCGATCACATGAATCGCCCGCCGGTGACCTCGGCGACGGTGCCGGTCATGTACGACGACAGGTCGGAGGCGTAGAAGAGGGCGACGTTCGCGACCTCCTCGGGCCGGCCCGGCCGCTGCATCGGGATCTCGGCCATCTTGGAGTCCCAGGCCTTCTGGGGCATCGCCCGCGTCATGGCGGAGTCGACGAGCCCGGGCTGGATGGCGTTGACGCGGACGCCGAGGTGGGCCGTCTCCTTGGCGGCGGCCTTGGTGAGACCGACGATGCCGGCCTTGGCGGCGGAGTAGTTGGTCTGACCGACCATGCCGACCTTGCCCGAGAGGGAGGAGATGTTGACGATCGACCCGGAGCCCTGCTCGCGCAGGTGGGCCGCGGCGAGCCGGGTCCCGTTCCAGCAACCCTTGAGGTGGACCGCCACCACCTGGTCGAACTGGTCCTCGCTCATCTTGCGCATGGTGGCGTCGCGGGTGATGCCGGCGTTGTTGACCATGACGTCGAGCCCGCCGAGCTGGGCGATCGCGACGTCGATCGCGGCCTGTACGGCCGCCGCGTCCACCACGTCGCAGGCGACGCCCCGGGCGAGGTCGGGCGAGCCGTGGCGCTCGCCTAGCTCGGCCGCGGCACGCTCGGCGGCTTCCCCGTCGAGGTCGGCGAGCACGACGCGGGCGCCGTTCTCGACGAACGCCTCGGCGATCGCCAGCCCGATGCCCTGGGCTCCCCCGGTGATGACGGCGGTCTTGTCCTTCAGCAGGCTCATGGTCCTCGTTCCTTCGGTCGTGGTGGGGGTCAGGCGCGATTGCGGGCGACCATCTGGGCCGCGATCACGTTGCGCTGGATCTCGTTGGTGCCTTCGCCGACGATCATCAGCGGGGCGTCGCGGAAGTACCGCTCGACGTCGTACTCGCGGGAGTAGCCGTAGCCGCCGTGGACGCGGACGGCGTCGAGGGCCACCTCCATCGCGGCCTCGGAGGCGAAGAGCTTGGCCATCCCGGCCTCGAGGTCGACGCGGTCTCCCTCGTCGAGCCGCGAGGCGGCGTCGACGGTCATGAGCCTGGCGGCACGCATCTTGGTGCCCATGTCGGCGAGCAGGTTGCCCACCGACTGGTGCTTCCAGATGGGCTTGCCGAAGGACTCGCGCTCCTGCGCGTAGCGCAGGGCGTCGTCGAGCGCGGCCTGTCCCACGCCGACGGCACGGGCCGCCACCTGGATCCGGCCGACCTCGAGTCCGCGCATCATGTGCGACCAGCCGAGGTCCGGGACGCCACCGAGGACGGCCGTGCGTGGCACCCGCATGTCCTCGAACGTCAGCTCGCAGGCCTCCACGCCCCGGTACCCGAGCTTGGGGATCTTGCCGGAGACGGTCAGGCCGTCCCCCGGCTCGACGAGCACGACGCTCATCCCCCGGTGGCTCGGCTCGGCGTCGCGGTCGGTGATGCACAGCAGGCCGATCAGACCGGCGTGCGCTGCGTTGGAGATCCAGGTCTTGGAGCCGTTGACG
>JBQGDU010000450.1:0-3791 GCA_052039245.1 Aeromicrobium sp.
TGACGTGCAGGGCGATGGCGCCGGCGCCGTGGATGTCCTTGCCCACGTCGTCCTCGACCAGCCGGCCGGCCGTAACGAAGATCAGGACGATCGCGGCGACGGAGAGCACGGCCAGGATCCTCGCGGCGGTCAGCCACGGCCCGGCGGGAGCACGCTTGACGGAGGTGTCCATGACTCACCATGCCTCGATCGGCAGCACGGAGCAAGAGAACCAGACGTCCCCACGCTGCGCTCCGTGGGCGAAGAGGGGCTCGAACCCCCGACCTTTCGGGTGTAAGCCGAACGCTCTGACCAGCTGAGCTATTCGCCCGGGACGACGGCACACTACCGCAGCGCCGCGCAGGCCCGAGGGCGCGAGGCGTCGCGGTCGCCGGGGTCTCGGGTCCCGGGCGACCGCGACTGGGACCATCAAAGCGCACCGGGCTGCTCACCCGCAGGTCTTTGCCGCACATCCCTGACTCCCAGCAGGACGGCGAACGCCCCGGCGCGGGAGCGACGCGGGGCGTTCTGTCGGCCCGAGGGAGATCGGACCCGAGCGGCGGGAGCACCGCTCCGTGCCAACGGTACGGTCGGCGCTCAATCCAGGTGCTTCGCGCCATCGTCGGACTCGCGCGAGATCGCCGCCTCCAGACGCTCGAGCTTGCCGTCCAGCTCCCCCTCGTGCCCGGGTCGGATGTCCGCCTTCAGCACGAGCGAGACCCGCGAGCCGAAACCCTGGGCCGCCTCGGTGGCACGGCGGACGACGTCGAAGCACTCCTCCCACTCACCCTCGATCGTGGTGAACATGGCGTCGGTGCGGTGGGGCAGACCCGACTCCCGGACGACCCGGACAGCGGCCGCGACGGCATCGTGCACCGAACCGTCCTCCCGTCCGGTGCCGGAGGGCGCGACGGAGAACGCGACCAACATGCTCAGACCAGCTCGGCGACGGCGCGCCGGTAGGCGTCGAAGTCGCGGGCCTCTCCGATGGGGTGCTCGACCTGCCAGCGGACGATGCCCTCGGCGTCGAGCAGGTAGGTGCCACGTTCCGGCGCTCCGGCACCGTCGTTGAAGATCCCGTAGGCGCGGGAGACCTCCCCGTGAGGCCAGAAGTCGCTCAGCACGGGGAAGGTGAGTCCCTCGGCGTCGGCGAACGCGCGGTTGGAGAAGAAGTGGTCACACGAGACGGCCACCACCTGCACGTCCTTGCCCTCGAAGGCCGCGATGTTGTCGCGGATCTCGCAGAGCTCGCCCGTGCAGATGCCGGAGAACGCGAACGGGAAGAACACGAGCGCGACCGGGCGGCCGCGCAGCTCCGAGAGAGTGATGTCCTCGCCGTGCTGGCTCTTGAGCGTGAAGTCCGGGGCCAGCGCCCCGATCGGCACGGACATCTCAGCGCTTGTGGGTCGAGAGCTTGGTGGCCGACCAGTCGTCCGAGGCGGACGACGTGGTCGTCGTGGACAGACCGGCGACCGGGGCGGCCTCGGCGATGTCGGCGTTGTTGACGTAGCCGTCACGCCCGACCTTGGGCGTGAACAGCCAGACCGAGCCACCGTCGGCGAGGTCCTGCAGCGAGTCGAAGAGAGCGTCGACGAGGTCGCCGTCCCCCTCGCGCCACCACATGACGACGCCGTCGACCACCTCATCGGAGTCCCCGTCGAGCAGCTCGTTGCCCGTGAGCGACTCGATGGCCGTCCTCAGGGCGTCGTCCACGTCTTCGTCCCAGCCCAGCTCCTGGATGACGGTGTCGGGCTCAAAGCCCAACCTGGCGGCGTCCAACTCGACTCCTTCGTCGTTCACGGTTGTGTCAGGGTCCGGTCTACCCGGAAGTAGCGCCGGATGCTACTCGGAAGTAGCGAATTTCCTACTCGTTCGTAGCCTTCCGGCCTGTCTTGCCGGTCTCACACTAGCGAATCGCGCGTGGAAAGATGGAGGGGTCCACAAGACATCTCAGGAGCCGCCACATGCCTTCCGGATCGCACAACCCCGAGCGTCCGACCGTCATCCACGAGGGACTGCCGACGCAGCTCCCCGACATCGACCCGGACGAGACCTCGGAGTGGGTGGACTCACTCGACGCGATGGTCGACGAGCGCGGCCGGGCTCGCGCCCGCTACGTCATGCTCAAGCTCCTGGAGCGGTCGCGTGAGCAGAACGTCGGCGTGCCGGCCCTGCGCAGCACCGACTTCATCAACACGATCCCGCCGGAGCACGAGCCCTGGTTCCCGGGCAACGAGGCGATCGAGCGCCGCATCCGGTCCTACATCCGCTGGAACGCGGCCGTCATGGTCTCGCGCGCCAACCGACCGGGCCTGGGAGTCGGCGGCCACATCGCCACCTACCAGTCCGCGGCCAGCCTGTACGAGGTGGGCTTCAACCACTTCTTCCGTGGGCGGAACCACCCCGGTGGCGGCGACCAGATCTACTTCCAGGGGCACGCCGCTCCCGGCATCTACGCGCGCTCCTTCCTCGAAGGGCGGCTCACCGAGGAGCAGCTCGATCGCTTCCGGCAGGAGCACTCGCACGGGGCCGGCCAGGGCCTGTCGTCCTACCCGCACCCGCGGCTCATGCCGGACTACTGGGAGTTCCCCACGGTCTCGATGGGCCTGGCCGCCATCAACTCGATCTACCAGGCCCGGTTCAACCGCTACCTGCAGCACCGCGGCATCAAGGACACCAGCGAGCAGCACGTGTGGACGTTCCTCGGCGACGGCGAGATGGGCGAGCCGGAGTCGCTCGGCGCCATCGGCGTCGCGGCCCGGGAGGAGCTGGACAACCTCACCTTCGTGATCAACTGCAACCTGCAGCAGCTCGACGGCCCGGTCCGGGGCAACGGCAAGGTCATCCAGGAGCTGGAGTCGTACTTCCGCGGTGCCGGCTGGAACGTCATCAAGGTGGTCTGGGGACGCGAGTGGGACGACCTCCTCGCCCGGGACACCGACGGCGTGCTCGTCAACCAGATGAACAAGACCCCCGACGGTGAGTTCCAGACGCTGTCGGTCGAGTCCGGCGCCTACAACCGCGAGGTCTTCTTCGGCGCGGACCCGCGCCTGAGCAAGATGGTCGAGCACCTCAGCGACGAGCAGATCGAGCGCCTCCCCCGCGGCGGCCACGACTACCGCAAGGTCTTCTCGGCGTTCGACGCCGCCCGCAAGCACACCGGCCAGCCCACCGTCATCCTCGCGCACACCATCAAGGGCTGGCTGCTGGAGTCCTTCCAGGGACGCAACGCGACCCACCAGATGAAGAAGCTCACGAAGGACGACCTCAAGGGCTTCCGCGACCGGCTCAACATCCCGATCTCCGACGAGCAGATCGACGGCGACGACCTCGCGCCGTTCTACCACCCGGGTCCGGACAGCGAGGAGATCCAGTACATGAAGGCCCGGCGCGACGCGCTGGGCGGTTCCCTGCCCAAGCGGACCGTCGACCCGGTCCCGGTCAAGCTCCCGGGAGACGACACCTACTCCGCGCTCAAGCAGGGCTCGGGCAAGCAGCAGATCGCCACGACGATGGCGTTCGTGCGTCTGCTGCGCGATCTCATGAAGGACCCGGAGATCGGCCAGCGCATCGTGCCGATCGCCCCGGACGAGTACCGCACGTTCGGCATGGACTCGATGTTCCCGTCGGCCAAGATCTACAGCCCGCACGGCCAGACGTACGAGGCCGTCGACCGCAAGCTCCTGCTCGCGTACAAGGAGTCCACGAAGGGCCAGCTGCTGCACGAGGGCATCAGCGAGGCCGGCGCGATGGGCTCGGCCACCGCGGCGGGGAGCGCGTACTCCACCCACGGCGAGCCGATGATCCCGATG
>JBQGDU010000451.1:0-2202 GCA_052039245.1 Aeromicrobium sp.
GAAGGCGATCGGAACGTTCGGCCAGCCTAAGTGCTGTTGCTCGATCAACGGCACGATGAACGGACTCACGATGTCTAGCGCGAAGGGGTCGATCCACGCCGCCTCTAAGACGTCTGGTTCCTTCGCTGGCACCTGGGGCTCATCGCTGCTGGCGGCCGTCGCCTCGAAGAAGCAGACCAGCTTGCGCCGTCGCCGTTCGTGCCACTCGTGAACACAGGTGGCAACCAGCCGGCCGACCTCGACAGCAACCCCGGTCTCTTCAGCAGTCTCGCGCGCCGCGGCCTCTTCGAGCGTCTCGCCACGTTCAACGTGACCACCCGGCAGTTCCCAACTTGTAACGCCCAACCGTTCGTGCCGAATCATCAGCCACCTCCGATCCATGCGCGCCATCGCGAACGCTGTCACGGTCGTCTCCCAAGGTTCAGCCACAGTGCGACCCTACTAGGGCGTGTTGCTAAAGGGTGATCGTCGGCGCGCGGGTCACGCTTGAGGACGCGGCGCGTACTGAGATCTCTGACGAGACCTGGGCCGTGATCGGCCCACTGTTCCCGCTTCCGAAAGTGACCGGCCGCCCGCCAGTGGCGCGTCGCGCGGTCGTGGAGGCGACGGCGTGGCGGTACCGGACCGGGGCTCCGTGGCGGGATATGCCGGAGCGATTCGGGAACTGGAACACGATCTACAAGAACTTCAACCGGTGGTCCGAGCAAGGCGTCTGGGCGCGTGAGCTCGAGAAGGTCCAGTCCCTCACGCATCGGCGCGGGGAGCTGGACTGGGTGACCTCGATCGACTCGACGATCGTGCGCGTGCACCAGCACGGGGCGACACTCCGCCGGGACACAGGGGGCTCGGTCGAACTACAAGAAGCTCGGGGTGGAACCACCTGATCACGCGATCGGTCGTTCTCGCGGCGGGTTGACGACAAAGAGCCACCTGGTCTGTGATGGGAGAGGCAGGGCTCTCGCGTTTCTGCTGACGCCGGGGCAGGCAGCGGATACGAGCATGCTCATCGACACACTCTCCGAGGTCCGCGTTGCCGGCCGCACAGGCAGGCCGAGGTCGCGGCCGGAACGGCTGCTCGCCGACAAGGGCTACCCCTCGAAAGCTAACCGGGCCTGGCTGCGCGAGCATGGCATCGCCGCGACAATCCCCGAACGCGACGACCAGATCGCCCACCGCCGCAAGCGGCCCGGCCGACCGATCGACTTCGGCCGCGAACAGCGAAAACGCTACAAGGGCCGCAACGTCGTCGAACGCTGCTTCAACAAGCTCAAGCAGTGGCGCGGCATCGCCATGCGCTCAGACAAGACCGCTCGTAACTACCACTCCGCGCTCTGCCTCGCCGCGACCTTCCAGTGGGTCCAGCAGGAGGCTTAGCCCGACTCAGGCAAGATATTGGCCTGACGGACACTTCTGAGATAGTCCAGAACTGTAGCGGCGCTCTCATCCAACGGGCGCATTGAGTCCACCCGTAGGCGGTCATCGACCCAGGCGTGGAAAGCCTCACGGCGCTCGGTGATCGACGCCCAGGTCGGCTCGGGAAAGCCGACAATCCCGCGGCGACGGTCCCTCAACCGTCGCTGGTGCTCCTCGTCATCGCTGCAGAAGACTTCAACAAAGGCCAAGGGACGGCCCAACTTCGGGGCCAGAGATATCCATTGATCGCGAGCGGCCTCATCATCGTTGACCGCGTCGACGATGACGTCGTTACCGATCAGCAGCTGCTCCCGCGCAAGATCCTCGGCCACCACGTATGCTGCGAGCCCAGTGGGCTGGTCGTGTCCGACGCCAGCGCGCCACATCGCCGCTTCGATCGGATCAACCGACAACAACGCGCAACCAAGCGCCCGCGCAACCTCTCCGGCCACCGTGCTCTTGCCAGAGCCAGGAAGCCCGGCCATCACTATCAACACGCACTCATTGTCGCCCACGTCTGTGGCGCTCCGTCAACGATTTCGGCAACACGTCCTCGGTGCGCTGACGGGGGTGGCAGGGAACGCGGCGATCATCTGGCCCGCCTCGGTCAGGTCGGTTCGATCTGAACGAAGCCGGTCACGCGCTCGCCGGTCGGGATCGCGGGCTCGGCGGGCCATGACGGTCTACGCCTCGCGCCACTGCGCCCATCCTGCGTAGCTGCCCTCCAGCTCGGCGACGTCGTAGCCGGCGCGGCGCAGCGCGGAGGCGGCGACGGTGTTGCGCAGCCCG
>JBQGDU010000452.1:0-2708 GCA_052039245.1 Aeromicrobium sp.
CTGGGTCGCGGTCAACGGCACGGCCGAGGTGGTCGACGACGTCGACAAGCTCAAGGAGCTGTGGAGCACCTTCGCCGAGGCCTGGCTCCCCGAGGGTCCGGAGGGCGAGAACTCCACCCTGGTCAAGGTCGACGTGGACTCCGCCGAGTACTGGGACAGCCCGGGCGGTCGCGTGGCCTCGGTCATCAGCCTGGTGAAGACCAAGCTCGGCGGCGAGACGTACGACACCGGTCACGACACGATCACGCCGTAACCCCTTCCAGATGTGTGAGCCCGGGCCCTCAATCGAGGGGTGCTTGGGGGCCAGGGCTCACAAATCTGGGGCTCGTCAGGAGACGAGGACCCAGCCGATCCGGCCGGCGAAGGCCACCACCACGACGAGGAAGACGATCCGGATGAACCGGCTGCCGCGGGAGACGGCGGTGCGCGCCCCCAGGTAACCGCCGGCGATGTTCGCGAGCGCGAGCACGACGGCGACCTTCCACATCACCGCGCCCTGGGGTCTGAAGATCGCCAGCGCGGCGAGGTTGGTCATCAGGTTCGCGACCTTGGCCTGCGCGCTGCCGTCCAGGAACCCGTAGCCGAGCAGACCCACCAGGGCGAAGACCAGGAACGAGCCGGTGCCCGGCCCCAGTGCGCCGTCGTAGAACCCGATCACCAGGCCGATGCCGCACACCGCGAGCACGTGGTGGTGCCCGGCGAACCGCAGCGAGCTCACGCTGCCGAGGTCGGGCCGGGCCACCGTGTAGGCACCGACGGCCAGCAGCACGACGAGGATGATCGGGTCGAACGCCGAGCGCGGGATGAACGAGGCCACCACCGCGCCCATGGCGGATCCGACGAAGGCGGAGATCGCCAGCGGGACCACCGTGCGTCGGTCGAGCCGGATGCGTCGGGCGTAGGTGATGCTGGAGGTCGTCGTCCCGGCGATGGAGCCCGCCTTGTTGGTGGCCAGCAGCTGCACCGGTGCCGCCTGCGGGAAGGCGATCATGAGCGCGGGCAGCTGGACGAGTCCGCCGCCGCCGACGACGGCATCGGTCCAGCCTGCGACGAACGCCGCGAGGCCGACGAGCACGAGCACCGTCAGTGCGGGATCCTCCACGTCGCCCCCCTCCTCGAGCCCGGTGTCGGCGGGCGGCCCGACTCAGCCTAGGCAGCGTCTCGATGGGCTGGGGAGTGAGGTCGGCTCGGCCACCAGAACCGGTCGCCGAGGAGGGCGACGAGCGCCGGCACCAGGATGCTGCGCACCACCGTCGTGTCCAGCAGGACGCCGAAGCCGACGATGACACCGACCTGCGTCAGCACCAGCAGCGGCAGCACACCGAGGACGGCGAACACCGCGGCCAGCAGGATGCCGGCGCTCGTGATGACGCCGCCGGTGACCGCGAGGGCGTGGACGATCCCGTCGCGGGTCGTGTCGCCCTCCGCGACCTGTTCGCGCGCCCGCGTCGTGAGGAAGATGTTGTAGTCCACGCCGAGCGCCACCAGGAAGATGAACGCCAGCAGCGGCACGCTCAGGTCGGCGGCCGGGAAGTCGAGCCAGTGCCGGAAGACCAGCCAGCCGATGCCGAGCGCGGAGACGTAGGACAGGACGGTCGTGGCGCTGAGGACAAGAGCCGCCACCACCGAGCGCAGCAGCACCAGCAGCACGGTCAGCACGATGACCAGGACGACCGGGATCAACAGCATCCGGTCGCGCTCGGCGGTCGCGCGGGAGTCCAGGTCCTCGGCGACCTCACCGCCGACGAGAGCGTCGGGGTCGGCCTCGTCCAGGGCGGTGCGCAGACGCTCGACGCCGGCGAGGCTCTCGGCACTGCCGGTCTCGGCGGCGAGGACCACCTGCACCTCGGCCACCCCGTCGCCCGTCCCGGCCACCTCGGCCGTGCCGAGACCGTTGGACTCGACGACATCCACGACGTCGTCCGCGGCCTTCGGTGTCGTCGCGATCGTCGTCGGGGAGGAGAAGCCGGCCGGGAAGGACTCGGCGAGCCGTTCCTGGGCCTGGACGGACTCCGGGGCGTCGCGGAACTGCTCGGTCTGCGCAAGTCCGGTCTGCAGTCCCAGGGCCGCGGAGGCCATCGCGGCAAGCGCCACGGTGCTGGCCACGGCGACCGGGACAGGGTGGGCGACGACCCACCGCCCGAGCCGGGCCCAGGCGCCGTGATGGCTGGGATCCTCCTGGCCGGCACGCGGGACGAACGGCCAGAACAGCCAGCGACCGGGCAGCACCATCGCCGACGGCAGGACCAGCAGGGCGAACGCCACGGCGACGCTCAGTCCGATGGCTCCGACGAAGCCGATGCCGCGCACGAACGGTGCATCGGCGAGTCCCAGGGCCACCAGGGCGAGGATGACGGTGCCGGAGCTCGCCAGGATGGCCGGACCGGCGGAGGCGACGGCCCGGCGCATGGCCTCGTGGCGGCTCTCGTGGCGCCGCAGCTCCTCGCGGAACCGGGCGATCAGCAGCAGGGCGTAGTTCGTCCCGGCGCCGAAGACCAGGACCGACGTGATGCCCGTGATCGCCCCGTCGACGCCGACCCCGCTGACGGCGGAGAACGTGTTGGCCGCCGAGAGCGCGACCCGGTCGGCCAGTCCGATCACGCTCAGGGGGACGAGCCACAGCCAGGGGCTGCGGTAGGTGATCAGCAACAGTCCGGCGACCACCGATGCCGTGACGATCAGCAGCCGGGTGTCGGCACCGTCGAAGA
>JBQGDU010000453.1:0-8043 GCA_052039245.1 Aeromicrobium sp.
GAGGTGAACTGATGCCGTTGACGCCAGAGGACGTGCGCAACAAGCGCTTCACTCCGGTCCGTCTCCGCGAGGGTTACGACATGGGGGAGGTCGACCAGTTCTTGGACGAGGTCGAGGCCGAGCTCGAGCGTCTGACCGTCGAGAACGAGGAGCTGCGCGCCAAGGTGGCCGCGGCGTCCACGGGCGAGCCCACCGGCCTGATCCCGGCCGTGGCACCCGCCGAGGAGACCGCTCCCCAGCCGGCCGTGCAGGAGAAGCAGCCCGAGCCGGAACCCGAGCCGGAGCCGGAGCCCGAGCCGGAACCCGTCGTGCAGGCCCCCGCTCCCGTGGCCGCCCCCGTTCCTGCCGCGCCCACGGCCACGACGTCGATGGGTGACGCGTCCACCGCGGCCGCGCGTCTGCTCGAGATCGCCTCGAACAACGCCGATCAGCTCATGGACCAGGCCAAGGAGGAGGCGGACCGCATCGTCGGCGAGGCTCGCACCAAGGCCGACCGTCTCACCCACGAGGCGCGCGGCAAGGCCGACCGCCTCGAGACCGACGCCCGTATCCGATCGCAGAAGCTCGATGACGAGACCAACGAGCGTCGCCAGCAGGCGGTCGCCGCCATCGAGCGGGAGCGCTATGAGCTCCAGCGCGAGGTCGAGCACCTGCGGGCGTACGAGCGCGAGTACCGGGCCCGGCTCAAGAACTACTTCCAGAGCCAGCTCGACCAGCTCGCCGCGAACGAGAACCCGACGTCGAACCCCGTGCAGAACCCGAGCGACTCCTCACCGCGTCGCCTCCGGTCCCTGCTGGGCGATGAGGACAGCAGCTCCTCCTCGTCGAACTCCTCGCTCTGAGCTCAGCCGAACGGCCCGCCACCTGATCAAGGTGGCGGGCCGTTCGTCGTTCACCGGTGTGCGTGGACGCAGGATGATGCACGACGCCGGGGGAGACGCAGGATGAGGCATCGTGCCCCGCAGAGGGGCGCAAAGCCGCACTCTCTGTGACAAGGGGCGCAGCCGAAGGCGATGGGCGATGCACCGTGCCGGAGTGTCCGGCTCGATGTCTCATCGTTCGTCGGACTCGGCCCGATGTCTCATCCTTCGTCCTCAGACTCGGCCCGTCCCGCCCCCTCTCAGACTCGCGTGACGCCGACGACGGCGCGCGCGTCGGTGACGTCGATCGGCGCGGCGTCCACCGGCGTCTCGCCGATGACGAGCTCCGTCGCGAGCGTCTCCTCGGCGATGAGGTCGCGATGCGCACGGACGGCCTGGAGCACGGCGTCGTCGCCGTCGATGACCAGACGGATGCGGTCGGAGACCTCCAAGCCTGCCGAGCGTCGCGTCTGCTGCACCCCCCGCACGACGTCGCGGGCGAGGCCCTCGGCCGCCAGCTCCGGACTGACGGTGGTCTCCAACGCGACGAAGCCGCCAGTGGGCAGCACGGCCACCTCCACGCCCTCGACCGAGCCGGCCACCTGCTCGACGGTGAACTCACCGTCCTGCAGCTCCAGGCCGCCGGCGAGCACGGTGCCGTCGTCACGAACCTCCCAGTCGCCGGACTTGGAACCCTTGATGGCGGTCTGGACGTCCTTGCCGAGTCGGGGGCCGGCCGTGCGGGCGTGCACCGTCAGACGGCTGGTCAGCCCGAACCGCTGGGCCTCGTCGCCGTCCCGGGCCACGAGCCGGACCTGCTTGACGTTGAGCTCACCGGCCACGATCCCCTCGAACCCGGCCAGTGCCTCGGGACGGTCGGTGGCGACGACGAGCTCTGCGAGCGGGAGCCGCGTGCGCAGACCCGCGGACTTGCGGATGGACGAACCGGCCGTGCACACCTCCCGCACGAGGTCCATCGCGCCGACGAGCGCGTCGTCCTGGGGGAGGGTCGCGACGTCGGGCCAGTCCGCCAGGTGCACCGAGCGCTCGCCGGTGAGGCCGCGCCAGACCTCCTCCGTCGTCAGCGGAAGCAACGGCGCGACGGCGCGGCACACGGTCTCCAGGACCGTGAAGAGCGTGTCGAACGGCTGCCGCGTCTGCTCGTCGGCCGACGTGCCGTCGGCCAGCCAGAACCGCTCCCGGGAACGCCGGATGTACCAGTTCGTGACGACGTCGAGGAACTCGCGCGTCGTCTCGCACGCGTCGGCCACGGCGTAGGCGTCGAGCTGTGTGGTCATCTGCTGGACGTAGCGACGCAGCTTGGCGAGGACGTAGCGGTCCATCGGGTCGTCGGCGTCGGTGATGCTGCGCGCCTCGAACCCCTCTCCGGCGAGATTGGCGTACAGCCCGAAGAAGTACCAGCTGTTCCACAGCGGGATCATCACCTGTCGGACACAGTCGCGGATGCCCTGCTCGGTGACCACCAGGTTGCCGCCGCGCAGGATCGGCGAGGCCATCAGGAACCAGCGCATGGCGTCGGCCCCGTCGCGGTCGAAGACCTCCGAGACGTCGGGGTAGTTGCGCAGCGACTTGCTCATCTTGTTGCCGTCGCTGCCCAGCACGATGCCGTGGCTGACACAGGCCTCGAACGCCGGCCGGTCGAACAGCGCGGTGGCGAGGATGTGCAGCGTGTAGAACCAGCCACGGGTCTGGCCGATGTACTCGACGATGATGTCCGGGTGGATGTGGTGCTGGAACCACTCCGCCTGCTCGAACGGATAGTGCACCTGCGCGAACGACATCGACCCGGAGTCGAACCACACGTCGAGCACGTCGGGGACACGGCGCATCATCGACCGGCCCGTGGGGTCGTCGGGGTTGGGGCGGACGAGGTTGTCGACGTAGGGCCGGTGCAGGTCGGGGACGCCGTCCTTCTGCGGGATGGTGCCGAAGTCGCGCTCCAGCTCGGCGAACGACCCGTAGACGTCGATGCGCGGGTACGCGGGATCGTCGCTCTTCCACACCGGCACGGGCGAGCCCCAGAACCGGTTGCGGGTGATGGACCAGTCACGGGCGTTCGCCAGCCACTTGCCGAACTGCCCGTCCTGGATGTGCTCGGGCACCCACTCGATCTGCTGGTTGAGCTCCAGCATGCGGTCCTTGATGGCCGTCACCTCGACGAACCACGACGAGACGCCCTTGTAGATGAGTGGCTCGCGGCAGCGCCAGCAGTGCGGATAGCTGTGGTCGTACGTCTCGCGGCGCAGCAGCACGGTGCCGGGCGAGACCGCCGCGGACTCGCCGACGCCTGTCGTGGCGGCCTTGAGGTGATCGATGATGTGCGCGTTGGCGTCGAAGACCTGCATGCCTGCGTAGTCGTCGACGGGGGGCGTGAACCGGCCGTCCTTGCCGACCGGCATGACCGCCTCGATGCCCTCGCGGTCGGTGACCTCCTTGTCCACCTCGCCGAACGCCCCAGCACTGTGCACCAGGCCGGTGCCGTCCGTCGTGGTGACGGCGTCGTCGGCCGCGACGACGCGGAACGCGTTCTCGTGTCCGGCGTAGTAGGAGAACGGAGGCGTGTAGGTCAGGCCGATCAGGTCCGCGCCGGTGCCCCGCCACGCGACCTCCGGCTCCTCGCCGAGCTCTCGGGCGTACGAACCCACCCTGGCGTCGGCCAGGACGAGGTGTCGGCCGTCCGGACCGACGACGGCGACGTAGTCGATGTCGCTGCCCACCATGACGGCGAGGTTGCTCGGCAGCGTCCACGGCGTCGTGGTCCAGACGAGCAGCTTGGCGCCCCGCAGGGGACCGTCGGAGACGATGTCGAGTCCGACGGTGACGGCCGGGTCCTGACGGTTCTGGTAGACGTCGTCGTCCATCCGCAGCTCGTGGTTGGACAGCGGCGTCTCGTCGTTCCAGCAGTAGGGCAGGACGCGGAAGCCCTCGTAGACCAGACCCTTGTCGTGCAGGGTCTTGAACGCCCAGATGACCGACTCCATGTAGTCGGGGTTCATGGTCCGGTAGTCGTGGTCGAAGTCGACCCAGCGCGCCTGCCGGGTCACGTACTCGCGCCACTCGCCGGTGTACTTCATGACGGACTCACGGCACGCCTCGTTGAAGCGGTCGATGCCCATCTCGACGATCTCGTCGGTGGTCTTGATGCCGTTGAGGCGCATCGCCTCCAGCTCGGCGGGCAGGCCGTGGGTGTCCCAGCCGAAGCGGCGTTCGACCCGGTGCCCGCGCATCGTCTGGTAGCGCGGCACCACGTCCTTGACGTACCCGGTGAGCAGGTGACCGTAGTGCGGCAGACCGTTCGCGAACGGAGGGCCGTCGTAGAAGACGAACTCGTTCTCGCCGCCCGGGCCGGGATCGCGTCCCTCGACACTCGCACGGAAGGTCCCGTCGGCCTCCCAGTAGTCCAGGACGCGTCGCTCGATGTCGGGGAAGCGCGGGGTCGAGGGGACACCGCTCGTCGCGGCGGCGTCGTCACCGGTGGTGGTGCGGGGATAGGTCATCGGGGTGCTCCTGCGTCGTCCGTGCTCTCGCACGAGGACGACGACCCTGAGCGGGAGACCGCGGTACCACCTCGTTTGCCGACCACCGGGTGAACCGGGGACGACCCCTTCGTGAAGGCTGTGACGGGCCCACCCGCCCGGTTCTACTGGGGGACTCGAGGTCCCCGTTCTTCCGGGAGCTCGCCGCTGATGACGGCTCGGACGCTGTGCACCGAGCCTACCCGGGGACCACGGGTGCGGCCCAACTGGTTCCGGCTGTGCCGTGTTGGGGCCTCCGGTGTACTGTCCCCGCATTCCGAAGACCACACTGGCCGTGCGCGCGGACGAGAAGCCCTGGACCGCCGCCGAGACCAAGGCCGTGCGCAGCGAGCTCGAGGACGACCTCCTCCGGCTGCGCAAGGAGCTCGACCTCTCCGCCAAGGAGCTGCAGGATCTGCTGCGCGACGGGGTCGACGGAGCCGGGAACGACCAGGCCGACGTCGGGTCGACGAGCCTGGAGCGCGACGCCGAGATGTCCCTGGCCGCCAACCAGCGGGAGCTGCTGCTGCAGACCGAGCGGGCGCTGCAGCGCCTCGACAAGGGCACCTACGGGCAGTGCGAGATGTGCGGGGAGCCGATCGGCAAGCTGCGCCTGCAGGCGTTCCCACGCGCCACGCAGTGCCTGCAGTGCAAGCAGCGCGAGGAGCGTCGCTGACGTCCGAGGACCACTCGGTGGCCCCCGTCCGTCGCAGTCTCGTCGGGCGGCTCGTCGTCGGAGTGGTGATCGCGTACGTCATCGACCAGGTGACCAAGATCTGGGCGGTCGCCCGCCTGGAGGGTGAGCCGTCGGTCGAGGTGGTGCCGGGGGTGCTGTCGTTCACCTTCCTGCGGAACCCCGGTGCGGCCTTCGGGATGGGCGCCTCGCTCACGGTCGGGCTCAGCATCGTCTCCGTCGTCGTGGTGGTCGTCGTGGCGCGGATGGCCTCACGGCTGAGCGACCCGGGGTGGGCCGTCGGGCTCGGTCTGCTGCTCGCCGGGGCGCTGGGCAACCTGACGGACCGGCTGTTGCGGGAGCCCGGTGTCCTGCGCGGACACGTCGTGGACTTCATCGACTACGGACCGTTCGTCGGGAACGTCGCCGACATCTACCTGACCGTGGCCGCCGTCATCATCGTGTGGCGGTCGTGGCGTGGTGTGGCGCTGGACGGCACTCGGGAGAGGCCGGCATGAGCCAGGAGCAGGAGCACAAGGTGGTCTCGGTCCCGGAGGGACTCGCGGGCGAGCGCGTCGACGTCGCGTTGTCGAGGTTGCTCGGGCTCTCGCGGGCCCGTGCCGGTGAGCTCGTCCTCGACGGCCACGTTCAGCTCGACGGCCGATCCCCGCAGAAGTCCGACCGCGTGGAGCCCGGCATGCTCCTCGAGGCCGCGATCCCTGCCCCACGGGTCGCCACCGTCGTGGCGGAGGAGGTCGAGGGCATGAGCATCGTCTTCCAGGACGACGACCTCGTGGTGGTCGACAAGCCGATCGGGGTCGCGGCCCACCCGAGCGTCGGGTGGGAGGGGCCCACGGTCGTCGGGCACCTCGCCGGCGCCGGCGTCCGCATCTCGACGTCGGGAGCGCCGGAGCGCCAGGGCATCGTCCAGCGGCTCGACGTCGGGACGAGCGGCCTGATGACGGTGGCGAAGTCCGAGCTCGGGTACTCGGTGCTGAAGCAGGCCTTCCGCGACCGGACGGTGGAGAAGACGTACCACGCGCTCGTGCAGGGCCATCCGGACCCGCACACCGGCACGATCGACGCGCCCATCGCCCGCCATCCCAAGCACGACTTCAAGTTCACCGTCCGGGCCGACGGTCGGCCGAGCATCACCCACTACGACACGCTCGAGGCGCACCGGTACGCGTCGCTGCTGACGATCAGGCTGGAGACGGGGCGGACCCACCAGATCCGCGTGCACATGAGCGCGTTGCACCACCCGTGCGTCGGCGACCACCAGTACGGTGCCGACCCGACCCTGGCGGTCCGGGTCGGGCTGGAGCGGCAGTGGCTGCACGCCACCCGTCTCGGCTTCGCGCACCCCCGCACCGGCGAGTGGCTCGAGCTCGAGAGCACCTATCCCGACGACCTGCAGCACGCGCTCGACGTCGTCCGCGACCTCGACTGACCTCACCGACTGGCGCGCCCTCACCCGCGAGTGGCGCGGTTTCGCGGTTCTGAGACGGCGTGTCGCGCGAAACTGCGCCACTCGCGGGTGAATTCGCGCCACTCGTCGGGGGCCGGAGGAGCGGGTGGAATGATGACGTCATGACCCCCTCCGTGCGCCAGTCCGAGAAGCTCAGGGACGTCCTCTACGACATCCGCGGACCCGTCAGCGCGCGAGCCGCCCAGCTGGAGGCGGAGGGTCACCGCATCCTCAAGCTCAACAGCGGCAACCCGCAGCCGGTCGGGTTCGACGCCCCGGCGGAGATCCTGCAGGACGTCATCGCCGGGCTTCCTGCGTCGGCCGGGTACTCCGACTCCCGTGGCATCCAGTCCGCACGGCGTGCCGTCGTGCACCACTACCAGCTCGTCGACGACTTCCCCGACATCGACATCGACGACGTCTGGATCGGCAACGGGGTCTCCGAGCTCATCCAGATGGCGTTGCAGGCCCTGCTCGACAACGGCGACGAGGTGCTCATCCCGATCCCGGACTACCCGCTCTGGACGGCGGTCACCAACCTCGCCGGCGGCACCCCGGTGCACTACCTGTGCGACGAGGAGAACGGCTGGAACCCCGACCTCGCCGACCTCGAGTCGAAGATCACCGACCGCACCCGTGCCATCGTCGTGATCAACCCCAACAACCCGACCGGAGCGGTGTACTCGCGCGAGACCCTGACGGGCATCGCCGACCTCGCCCGCAAGCACGGGCTCGTCCTGATGGGCGATGAGATCTACGACAAGATCCTCTACGAGGACGCCGTGCACGTCCCGCTGGCCAGCGTCGCCCCTGACGTGCTCACCCTGACCTTCAACGGTCTCTCCAAGGCCTACCGCGTCTGCGGGTACCGGGCGGCGTGGCTCGTGGTCACCGGGCCGCTGGAGAACGCGCGGGACTACCTCGAGGGCATCACCCTGCTCGCCTCGATGCGGTTGTGTCCCAACGTCCCCGCCCAGAACGCCATCCAGGTGGCCCTCGGCGGCTACCAGAGCATCAAGGAGCTCATCCTGCCCGGCGGTCGGCTGCTGGAGCAGCGCGACACCGCCGTCGGGGAGCTGCGCAAGATCCCCGGCGTGAGCGTGGTCCAGCCCAAGGGGGCCCTCTACGCCTTCCCGCGCCTCGATCCCGAGGTGTACCCGATCAAGGACGACCAGCAGCTCGTGCTGGACCTGCTGCTCAGCGAGAAGATCCTCCTGACGCAGGGCACGGGCTTCAACTGGCCCGAGCCGGACCACCTGCGCATCGTCACCCTGCCCTGGGCGCGTGACCTCGCCGACGCCATCCAGCGGCTCGGCAACTTCCTCAGCAGCTACCGCCAGGACTGACATCTGGCGGTTCCCGCGAATCTTCATCCTTTCGGCTGACGACTTCTGTCGGTGCCGCGCGGCATGATCGGACGCGTGAACATTCCGAACCGGAACATCGACCAGGGGAGGCCGTGATGAGCGACATCATCGTCGCGAGAGGCCTCGTGAAGCGCTACAA
>JBQGDU010000454.1:0-2201 GCA_052039245.1 Aeromicrobium sp.
CCGAGCATAGGCGTCGCGTGGCCGGTTGGCGGCGCACCCGGCACCGACGGATCGTGTCGTGCCGCAACGAGACCGGCGCCCCTTCCGGATGAAGCGGCAGAGGCGCCGGACGTGGGCGGTCGAGCAGAAGGCGGCTTCGTCGAGCTCCATGATCGAGTCGTCGACGTACTCCGCGACGAGGCGCTCGCCGGCGAGCTTCGGCAGCACGTTCTTGGCGAAGAACGAGGCCGCGGCGACCTTGCCCTCGTAGAACGCCTTGTCCGAGGCCGACACGTCGCCACCGAGCTTCTCCAGGGCGACCTCCGCACCCCGCAGCAGCAGCCAGGAGACGACGAGGTCGCCGAGGACGTAGACGAGGCGGGTGGTGTTGAGGCCCACCTTGTAGATGTTCTTGATGTCGCCCTTCTCATCGGCCGGGTTGGCGGCCATGAGGTCCCCGAACACCGTGCCGAGGATCGCCTGGGCGTCCTCCAGGCCCTTCGCCAGCAGCTCGCGCTCGACCTTGAGGCGGCCGTTGCCGGCCTCGCTCTCGGCGAAGGCCTGGATCTCCTGCGCGAGGTGGCCGATGGCCTGGCCCTTGTTCTTGACGATCTTGCGGAAGAACAGGTCCTGTCCCTGGATGGCCGTGGTGCCCTCGTAGAGGGTGTCGATCTTGGCGTCGCGGACGTACTGCTCCAGCGGGTAGTCCTGCAGGAAGCCCGACCCGCCGAACGTCTGCAGCGACTCGGTGCCCAGCAGGACCCAGGAGCGCTCGGAGCCGTAGCCCTTGACGATCGGCAGCAGCAGGTCGTTGACCGCCTCCTCCAGGGCCGCGTCCTCGCCGGCGTCCTCCTTGATCATGACGGCGTCCTGCCAGGTGGCCGTGTAGAGCATCAGCGAACGCAGGCCCTCGGCGAACGACTTCTGCGTCAGCAGCGAGCGTCGCACGTCGGGATGGTGCGTGATGGTGACGCGCGGGGCGGTCTTGTCGGCCGCCTGGGTGAGGTCGGCGCCCTGCACGCGCTCCTTGGCGAACTCGAGCGCGTTGAGGTAGCCGGTGGAGAGTGTCGCGATGGCCTTGGCGCCCACCATCATGCGGGCGTTCTCGATGACGCGGAACATCTGGTTGATGCCGTCGTGCACCTCGCCCAGCAGCCAGCCCTTGGCCGGACCGCCGAGACTCGGGTCGCCGAACGTGACCTCGCACGTCGTGGAGACCTTGATGCCCATCTTCTTCTCGACGTTGGTGACGTAGGCGCCGTTGCGCTCGCCGGTGAGGTCGCCGGTCTCGTGGTCGAAGTGGGTCTTGGGGACGAGGAACAGGCTGAGGCCCTTGGTTCCCGGGCCGCCGGCGCCCTCGACGCCCTGGGGGCGCGCCAGCACGAGGTGCATGATGTTCTCGCTCATGTCGTGCTCGGCGGAGGTGATGAACCGCTTGACGCCCTCGATGTTCCAGGAGCCGTCCTCGTTGGGGGTGGCCTTGGTGCGACCGGCGCCGACGTCGGAGCCGGCATCGGGCTCGGTGAGGACCATCGTGGCTCCCCACTGGCGCTCGACCATGTGCCGCGCGATCTTCTTGTCCCGCTCGGTGCCGTTCTCGAACACGATGCGGGCGAAGCCGGGGCCGGCGGCGTACATCCAGATGGGCGGGTTGGCGCCGAGGACGAACTCGCCGGCGCCCCACACGAGCGACGACGGGGCCTTCTGGCCGCCCAGCTCCTCGGGGACCTGCAGGTTCCACATGCCCGAGTCCATCCAGGCGGCGTAGCTCTTGGTGAAGGAGGGGCTCATCGTGACGGACTTCTCGGCGGCGTCATAGACCGGCGGGTTGCGATCGGCGTCGTCGAAGGAGGCGGCCAGCTCCTCGCGGGAGAGTCGCTCGATCTCCGCGATGATGCTGCGCGCGGTGTCCTCGTCCAGCTCGGCGAACGGGCCGGTGCCCAGGACGTCGCCGCGTCCGAAGAGCTCGAAGAGGTTGAACTCGACGTCGCGCAGGTTGCTCTTGTAGTGGCTCATGCTGCCTGTTCCTCAGGATGGGGGGTGTGGTGTCCGGTGCGACGCGACCACCGCTGGGTTACCCGCGAGTGCTACCGGCTGGTAACCAGTATCCGCCTCCCCCCGGCCACAGACAAGTCAGGGTCGCCCGTGCGTCCCTTCGAGCCGGCTCCCGTGGAACGACGACGGGCCGGGACGACCACTCGGGGGGTGAGGTCGTCCCGGCC
>JBQGDU010000455.1:0-3570 GCA_052039245.1 Aeromicrobium sp.
GACTGGGCGGACCACTGCCCTCGACGGGGCCCCACCCGGTCAGCCAGGACCAGAAGTCACGCTCGCGCTCGGGGTCGGCCACCTCCAGCGCGAGGGCGGCCACCGGCCCGGTCCGTGCATAGGCGGGACGTTCCTCCACGACGCAGAACGGGTTGCGCTCGACGTCGGCAAGCACCACCCAGGGCACCTCGCCCTGACCGATGTCCTCGTGTCGGGCGCCGAGCTGCAGGAGCCGTTCGACCACGGCGTGCTGCTGGTCCCCGCCCCGCAGGTCCAGGTGGAGCCGCTGCGGCTCCACCGGTGGCTCCTGCACTCGCGGGAAGCACAGGTCCAGGACCGGCCCGCCGGGCACCTCCATCCGGGTCTCGAAGATGTCCGACTCATCGGTCAGGGTCGTCGCGTCCAGCGCGAGCTCCCAGAACGTGCCGAGCGTCTGCGGGTCCATGGCGTCGATGACGACGTTCTCCAGGTACACGTCCACAGCGTAGGCAGGGACCCGTGGGCCGGGGAACAGCGGAGGCGAATGAGTCGGCCTGTAAGCCGGATTCTGTCCCGCCCTCTCGGGCGTTGGCGACCATCCATCTGGGGCGCCCATCGCTGGACGCCTCGGTGCGGCCCACCTGTCGACATCGGACGAGCAGCCCGTCGACGTTCTGGCCTTGCTCCCGGTGGGGTTTACCGAGCCACCGCCGTCACCGACGGTGCTGGTGAGCTCTTACCTCACCGTTTCACCCTTACCCGCACCTGCGCTCCGAAGAACCCAGGCCGCTGGCGGTCTGTTCTCTGTGGCACTGTCCCGCACGTCGCCGTGGGTGGCTGTTGGCCACCACCGTGCTCTGTGGAGTCCGGACTTTCCTCGACGGTGTGACCCGCCGCGGCCGCCCGGCCGACTCATTCGCTCCCACATGATGCGGGTCGGCCGTACCTCCGTGCAACTTCCAACCACTACGCTCCTGCCATGGACCTGCCCGACACGTCGCCGCCCGTCGACGCGCTCGTCGAGACGCGGGTCGCCCCGTCCGGGACCCCGACGTTCGACCTGCTCGACCGCCCCGTCGTCTACGCCATCGTCACCCGCGGCTATGACGCCTCCGAGGCGCTCGCCACGGTGCGCGAGGAGGAGGGCACCACGGTGGTCGTGGAGCAGTCCGTCGCCGACGACGACGGACTGGTCTACGAGTTCGTCGGCGCCTGGATCACGCTGGCCGAGGACACCGAGCTCGGCGCCGTCGGGGTGACCGCCCGGCTCAGCGCCGCGCTCGCCCGCGCGCAGATCCCCTGCAACGTCGTCGCGGGATTCCACCACGACCACCTCGTCGTGCCGTGGGAGCAACGTCACAGAGCGCTCGAGGCGCTCCGTGGCCTAGACTGAGGCCCTCGAGAGGGAGTAGTCCCCAACTGCCGCGTCGACACACTGATCGAGGCTCACGCAGACCGAGGTCCGGTGCGGCAGGCCAGAGGAATCTGGCGGACGAGACTTTCGACCGGATTGTCATAGACGAGTCCGGTCGAGGTCCCCCCAACCGCTGGCTCCTCGTCCGGACGGACGAGGAGCCGTTTCCATGATGTACGCACTGGTGCTCAGCACCGTCGTCATCTTCGTCGGCGAGCGCGGCGACAAGAGTCAGCTGATGGCCATGACCTTCGCGACGCGCTACCGCGCCCGTGACGTGCTCATCGGCATCACGATCGCCACCGACATCGTCCACCTCGCCTCCGTGGGCATCGGGTTCTGGATCGGCGAGGCGTTCTCGGAGTACCAGAGCTGGATCACGCTCGGTGCCGGTATCGCGTTCCTCGGCTTCGGTGCCTGGACGTTGCGCGGAGACGAGCTGAGCGACGACGAGGCGGCCAAGGCAGAGCGCAGCACCGGGAAGGCGCTCATCGCCGTCAGCATCGCGTTCTTCCTGGCCGAGCTGGGCGACAAGACGATGCTCGCCACCATCACGCTCGCCACCCAGGAGAACTGGTTCGGCGTCTGGATCGGCAGCACCGTCGGCATGGTCGCCGCCGACGCCCTCGCCATCGTCGTGGGGGCGGTCCTCGGCAAGCGCCTGCCGGAGAAGGTCATCAAGTACGGCGCGGCGGGCGCGTTCGTGCTGTTCGGCGTGCTGCTGGTCATCGAGGGGATCCGCATGCTCTGACGGCGGGCGCCGACGGTCCGGGTAGCGTCGGGGACGTGATCGGAGACGTCCTGCTGCTCGTCCAGGTCGTCGCCTTCCTGGTCGCGATCCTGGTGCTCGCCCGGGCCTGCGCAGCGCACGGTCTGTTCGAGTCGTGGGCGGCCGTGGTGGGCCGCTCCTTCCCCGGATCGGTGACGCGACGTCTGGCCCTCGCGGTCGCGCTGACCGCCGTCGTCGCCGTCGTCCTCACGGTGGACACCGCTGTCGTGCTCATGGCGCCCGTCCTCGTCGCCGCCACGGTCGTCTCGGCACGGCGCGCCACCGCCTACGCCGCGGTGCGCGTCGCCAACACCGGCACCATGCTGCTGCCCGTCTCGAACATCACCAACCTGCTGGCCTTCGGGGCCACCGGCTTGACGTTCGGCCGCTTCGCGTGGCTCGTGCTGCCCGTCTGGGTGGTCGGACTGCTGCTGGAGTGGCTCGTGGTGCGCTGGCGATTCCGGGACGAGCTCCACGACGAGGCCCCGCTCCCGCACCAGGATCCGCCCGAGGCGCCGCTGCACTGCACTGCAGTGCTCATCGTGGTGCTGCTGGGCATCGCCAGCGGACTCGAACCGTGGATCCCGGCGACGGCCGGTGCGCTCATCGTCACGGCGACGGCGATGCGACGTGGGCTCATGCACGTCGACGACGTCATCGACGCCGCCCAGCTGCCGATGGCCGTCATCGTCCTCGTCTGGGGCGCGACCGTCATCGCCGTGCGGTCGACTCCCGTCGCCGACTGGGTCCCCGCCCTGGTGCCCTCCGGTGACGACTGGTGGCCGCTCGTGGCCACGGCCTTGCTGGCCATGGTCGTGGCCGCGACGATCAACAACATCCCGGCCACCCTGCTCCTGCTCCCGGGCGCCGCCGCGGCCGGCCCGGTCACCGTCCTGGCGATGCTGATCGGGCTGAACGTCGGCTCGAACCTCACCGCCATCGGATCGCTGGGGAACATCCTCTGGTGGCGGACCACCGGCTCCGAGCACACCACCTGGCGCGAGTTCCACACCCTCTCCGTGATCGTGACACCGCTCATCGTCGTGGCGTGCGCGACCACCCTCTGGGCCTGGACGAGCCTGGGCGTGTAGACCCACTCCCGGCCACGGATAGGCTCCAGTGGTGCTGATCCTGCTGCCGCCCTCCGAGGGCAAGACGGTCCCGGAGTCCGGCGAGCCGCTGGACCTGGAGTCGCTCGGTTCTCCCGCGCTCCACCGCACCCGGGAGCTGATCCTGCGTACCCTCGTGCGCGTCTGCGCGGGCAACCGGGACCGCGCGATGGAACGCCTCGGGCTCGGTCCCACGCAGACCGACGCCGTCGACCGGAACGCCACGCTCCCCGAGCAGCCGACGGCACGTGCCGATGCGGTGTACACCGGCGTCCTCTACTCCGCGTGGGACCCGGCCG
>JBQGDU010000456.1:0-1735 GCA_052039245.1 Aeromicrobium sp.
GGACGGCGGCCGAGGCCGGCCACAGGTCACCCTGTACCGCGACGGCAAGCAGGTCCTGCGCTCCGACGCGCCCGCGGTGCTGCCCGTCCCCGGAGGGGTCATCGAGGTGGCCAGGACGTCCTACGGGCTCAAGCGCATGCATCTCGTCTCCGACGACGGCACCGAGCACGTCCTCCGACCCCACCGTTCCTCGACCGAGGGACTGCGGCTGCGGTTCGGGCGACGATTCCCCCTCACGAGCCGGGTCATCGGCTTCGCCGCCGTGGTGGTCCTCCTGGTCGGGCTGGTCCTCCTCGTCCCGCAGGCGCTCGAGCTGGCCACCAGCATCGACCCGGTCCGCGAGAGGCTCGGCAGCTTCACCTCACCGATCCAGCTGTCGTCGTGGGCCAACACGGCGCTGCTCGTGGCCGGCGTGGTCGCGGCCACGGAGCGTGCCCTGACCCTGCGGAACCACTGGCTCATCGATCTCGACACCACCTGGACGTCCTTCACGTAGGCATCCGCACGAGCGCCTGGCGTCTGCTTGGATGGAGCGACCGAGCCGACGCCAGGGGGTCCGCATGCAGGGTCTGTACGCCCTCAAGCCGTGGTACTCCCGGCGGCTGCAGGTCTTCACCGACGGAGCCGTCCGGCGAGGCGTCTCACCCGACGCGTTCACCGGCGCCGGCGTGCTGTTCGCCGCCGTCGCGGCGGTGGTGATCTGGCAGGGCTGGTGGTGGGCCGCGCTCCCCGCGCTGGCCCTGAGACTGGCCGGCGCCAACCTCGACGGCGCGGTCGCCCGCGCCCGAGGGGTCAGCCGACCGTGGGGCTTCGTCCTCAACGAGCTCGGCGACCGCGGATCCGACATGCTGATGTTCGCCGGGCTGGCCGCCCTCGCCGCCCGTCACCAGGGGACGTGGGAGCACCTCGACGTCACGCTCGTGCTCGTGGCCGCGCTGGCCGCGACGCTGCCGACCTTCGCCTCGCTCAGCGCGGCGGGAGCCGGGGCCGTGCGCCGCAACGGCGGTCCGTTCGGCAAGACCGAGCGCTGCCTGCTGGCCGTCGTCGCCACCGCGTTCCCGGGACTCATGCCGTGGTGGGCGGGGCTGTTCGTCGCGGGGTCGCTGATCACCGCGACCACGCGCCTCCTGGCCACCCACCGGGAGCTGAGCGCCTGATGGACGACACCCTCCCCTTCGACCTCACCGACTGGTACGTCGAGATCCTCAACCTCGACCGCAGCTCGCTCGTGCTCGACTTCTCCCTCGGACCGCTCGACGTCAACGTCACCGGGCGAGGAGTCTTCTTCTTCTGGGTCACCGTCATCGTGCTCGGCCTCGCCGGCATCGCGGTGGCGGCATCCCGGCGGCGCGAGCTCGTCCAGAAGTGGACGACGTGGGCGATGATCGTGCCCGTCGTCGGCATCCCGATCTGGGTCGGCCACGGCCCCACCGCGGCGCTCGCGAGCGTGCTGGCGCTCGTGGCGGTGCGCGAGTACGCCGCCCTGCCCCAGCTGCCGCCGCCGGACCGCGCCCAGCTCTACGTGCTCGCGGTCGCGTACCCGTTGCTGGCCTGGCAGGCACCGACCTACCTCGCGCGCGTGCCCCTCGTCGTGCTGGGCCTCGCCGGCATCGCGGTGGCAGCCTCCCGCAAGCGCGAGCTCGTCCAGAAGTGGACGACGTGGGCGATGATCGTGCCCGTCGTCGGGATCCCGATCTGGGTGGGCCACGGCCCCACGGCGGTGCTCGCGATCGTG
>JBQGDU010000457.1:0-4490 GCA_052039245.1 Aeromicrobium sp.
TGGCCGCGCTCATCTGCTTCGGCTTCCTCATCGTCCCGTTCGCGATCCTCTTCCTCGGAGCTGGTTCCTGATGGCCTCCACCACGTCCGACACCCCCAACGTCTCCGAGGAGTTCCACGGCCTCGGCGACGACATCCGCGATGCCAAGGCGCCCTCCGGCCCGATCGAGCAGCGCTGGGACGCCTACAAGTTCCAGAACAAGCTGGTGAACCCGGCCAACCGCCGCAAGATCGAGGTCATCGTCGTCGGCACCGGACTGGCCGGCGCCTCGGCCGCCGCGACGCTCGGTGAGGCCGGGTACAAGGTCAAGAGCTTCTGCTACCAGGACAGCCCGCGTCGAGCCCACTCGATCGCCGCGCAGGGCGGCATCAACGCCGCCAAGAACTACCGCAACGACGGCGACTCCATCTACCGGCTGTTCTACGACACGGTCAAGGGCGGCGACTTCCGCGCCCGCGAGTCCAACGTCTACCGCCTCGCGCAGGTCTCGGTGAACATCATCGACCAGTGCGTCGCGCAGGGCGTCCCGTTCGCGCGTGAGTACGGCGGCCTGCTGGACAACCGCTCCTTCGGCGGTGTGCAGGTCTCCCGCACCTTCTACGCGCGCGGCCAGACCGGCCAGCAGCTGCTCATCGGTGCCTACCAGGCGCTCGAGCGGCAGGTGGCGGCCGGCACGGTGGAGATGAACACGCGGCACGAGATGCTCGAGCTCATCATGGTGCCCGACGAGAACGGGGAGGAGCGGGCTCGCGGCGTCATCGTCCGCGACATGGTCACCGGAGAGATCGAGACCCACACCGCCGACGCCGTCGTGCTGGCTACCGGCGGCTACGGCAACGTCTTCTTCCTCTCCACCAACGCCATGGGCTGCAACGTCACCGCCACGTGGCGCGCGCACCGCAAGGGCGCGTACTTCGCCAACCCCTGCTACACGCAGATCCACCCGACGTGCATCCCGGTCTCCGGCGACTACCAGTCCAAGCTCACCCTGATGAGCGAGTCGTTGCGCAACGACGGCCGCATCTGGGTGCCGAAGAACAAGGACGACGTCGACAAGGACCCGCGCGACATCCCCGAGGAGGATCGCGACTACTACCTCGAGCGCATCTACCCGGCGTTCGGCAACCTGGTCCCGCGCGACATCGCCTCCCGCGCCGCCAAGTACCAGTGCGACGACGGCAAGGGTGTCGGTCCCGGCGGCCTCGGCGTCTACCTGGACTTCGCCGACGCGATCGAGCGGATGGGTCGCGACACCGTCGAGGCCAAGTACGGCAACCTCTTCGACATGTACGCCCAGATCACGGGCGAGAACCCGTACGAGGTGCCGATGCGCATCTACCCGGCCGTGCACTACACGATGGGCGGGCTCTGGGTCGACTACGACCTGCAGAGCAACCTGACCGGTCTGTTCGTCGCCGGTGAGGCCAACTTCTCCGAGCACGGCGCCAACCGGCTCGGTGCATCGGCGCTCATGCAGGGCCTGGCCGACGGCTACTTCGTCCTGCCGTACACGATCGCCAACTACCCCGCCGACAGCCCGTTCGACAAGATCGCCGACGACCACCCGCCGGTCGACGAGGCTCGCGAGGCCGTGGAGGAGCGGGTCACCAAGCTCCTCAGCATCGACGGGGAGCGCACCGTGGACTCCTTCCACAAGGAGCTCGGCCACATCATGTGGGACTACTGCGGCATGGAGCGCACCGAGGAGGGTCTGATCAAGGCGATCGGCCTCATCCGCGAGCTCAAGGCCGAGTTCTGGCGCAACGTCAAGGTCACCGGTGAGGCCGAGGAGCTCAACCAGACCCTCGAGCGTGCCGGCCGCGTCGCGGACTTCTTCGAGCTCGGCGAGCTCATGTGCATCGACGCCCTCAACCGTCGCGAGTCCTGCGGCGGACACTTCCGCGCCGAGAGCCAGACCGAGGACGGCGAGGCGCTGCGTCACGACGACGAGTTCGCGTACGTCTCGGCCTGGGAGTTCGGGGACGAGCAGCCGGTCCTGCACAAGGAGCCGCTGGAGTACGAGTACGTCGAGATGAAGTCCCGGTCTTACAAGTGATGGAGTCCTTCCAGTGAAGATCACCGTCAACGTCTGGCGCCAGCAGAACGCCGACGCCGAGGGCAGCATGGTCTCCTACGTCCTCGACGACGTCAGCGAGCACATGTCGTTCCTGGAGATGCTCGACGTCCTCAACGAGAAGCTCACGCTCGACGGCGAGGAGCCGGTCGCGTTCGACTCGGACTGCCGCGAGGGCATCTGCGGCGCCTGCGGCGTCGTCATCAACGGCATCGCGCACGGCCCCGAGGTCACCACCACGTGCCAGCTGCACATGCGCAGCTTCGACGACGGCGACGTCATCGACATCGAGCCGTGGCGGGCGGGTGCGTTCCCGGTCGTCAAGGACCTCGTCGTCGACCGTGGCGCGTTCGACCGCATCATCCAGGCCGGCGGCTACATCAGCGCGCCCACCGGTTCGGCCCCGGAGGCCAACGCGACCCCGATCCCGAAGCCGGACGCCGACCACGCGTTCGCCTCGGCCACGTGCATCGGTTGCGGTGCCTGCGTCGCGGCGTGCCCCAACGGCTCGGCCATGCTGTTCACTGCGGCCAAGGTCAACCACCTCGGTCTGCTGCCGCAGGGCCAGCCGGAGCGGGAGTCGCGCGTCGTCGCCATGATCGAGCAGCACGACGCCGAGGGATTCGGCGGTTGCACGAACGTCGGCGAGTGCACGGCGGCCTGCCCCAAGGGCATTCCGCTGGACGTCATCAGCCAGCTCAACCGGGACCTGCTCGGCGCGCTGGCGGCCGGGAAGGCCTGACCGGAGACGATCGGAGGCCCGGGGACCGGAGGGATGCATGAGCATCGCCAAGCTCCTGGCCGCGGGCCTCGTCGTGTCCGGCCTCCTGCTCGTCGCCTGTGAGCGGGCGGACCCGGTGGCCTCGGTCGAGCAGCCGGGTGCCGCGGCGCCGACCCCGCTCCTGCCGGACGGATGGCGGTGGGAGGTGTTCGGCGACGTCCAGGTGGCCGTCCCCGGCGACTTCGGTCGGACGGGCTCGCAGCGGTTGTACCAGTGGTGCGTCGGCGACGGCGACCTTCGTCACGATCCTGTCGTGGTGCGACCCGGAGGTGCGCAGACCGAGGTGGCGTGCGGCGGGCCCCAGCATGATGCCCAGGTGGCCCGGGAGCTCGTGGAGAACACGGGGGAGGTCGTCGGGTTCGAGATCGACGACCCCGGATCGTGGGTGCCGGGACTGCGCCGGGACCGGGAGACGGTGCTCGTCGCGGGCACCGCTGTGCTGGTCCAGGTGGCGGAGCCGCTGCGCTCGCAGATCGTCGCCACGATCCACGAGGTGCGCGGCGACGACGTGCTCGGTTGCTCTGCCGAACCGAGGAGGGGGGCGCAGTGGCAGCGCCCTCCGATCGACCTGCCGCCTGCTGAGCGCGTCACCGCCGTGACCGTGTGCCGGTACGAGCTGTTGGGAGACGACTTCGCCCGGTGGGAGTCACGACGTCTGGAGGGTCGTGACGCCGAGCGGCTGGCGCGTGAGCTGGCTGCTCCGAGCGACAGGCTGTCGACGCAGTGCTACGAGCACCGCGGGCGGGGCCGTACGTCGGTGCGGGTGGAGCACGCCGCAGGAACGAGCGAGGTGAGCGTGCGGGGGCACGTCTGTCTCGCGGCGGACGATGGGTCGGCACCCCCGTCCTCCTGATTCCCATCAATTGATGGGGTTCGCCGACCCACCACGGGTTGCGTATCGTGGTGAGTCGGTAAGAACCGTGGCAAGTCCGCCTGATTCCCATCAGATGATGGGAATCAGGGGACCGGTCGCGCGGAGGGCAGTTGGTTGCAATGTTGAATTAGCGTAGGTAATGAACTATGCTAACGACATGCCCAACGACACGCAGAGACTCGCTCTCGCGGTGGCGCGGCTGAATCGTCGGCTCCGGCAGGAGCGGCAGTCCGAGCTCACGCCCACCCAGCTCTCGGTGCTCGGCACGCTCACCCAGCTCGGGCCGACCTCTCCGTCGGCCGTCGCCGCCCGCGAGCGGGCCGTCCTCAGGGAGGCGAGCGTCCTGCTGACGGAGATCGCCGACTCGTGAGCCCCACCTTCCGCGCCCTCTCCGTCCGCAACTACCGCGTCTACGCCGCGGGCAGCCTCGTGTCCAACATCGGCACCTGGATGCAGAACACGGCACAGGCGTGGCTCGTCCTCGTGCTCACCGGCAGCGGCACGGCCGTCGGCATCACCGTCGCGCTGCAGCTCCTTCCCACGCTGCTGCTGTCCCCGCTCGGGGGAGTCATCGCCGACCGGTTCGCCAAGCGCACCGTCCTGCGTCTCACGCAGGTGGCGATGGCCGTGCCCTCGGCCGTGCTCGGTGTCCTGGCCATCACCGGCCTCGTGCAGGTCTGGCACGTCTACCTGATCGCTCTGGTCTTCGGGGTGGGGCGAGCGCTCGAGGCGCCGTCGCGCCAGGCGTTCGTCCCGGAGAT
>JBQGDU010000458.1:0-6305 GCA_052039245.1 Aeromicrobium sp.
CTACGACGTCACCGTGACCCGGACCGGGGGAGCCGGCTGGGCGACGATCGCCGAGTTCCGTGGCCGCAGTCGCTCGCTCGGCCGCGCGATCCTGGCCTAGCTCGTACCGTGCACCGCGAGGCCGTCGAACGCCAACGTGACGATCGCGTGGGCGAGCACGTCGGGATCGACCGAACCGTCCGGCCGGTACCACTCGACAAGCGAGTTGACCATGCCGAACAGCAGGCGGCTGATGAGGTCGGGCGGAACGTCCGGTCTCAGGGCGCCCTCGTCGACGGCAGCCTGCACGAGGACCGTGAGTCGCTCGTCGATCGCGCGTCGGCGCTCGAGCGCGGCCAGCTCGGTCTCGCTGTTCCCGCGCACCCGGAGGAGCAGGGTGACGGCCGGCAGATGAGAGATCAAGATCTCCACGGACTCCCGCACCACGGTCCGCAGGCGCTCGTACGCACTCGTGGCGTCTGCGGACGCCGCGGCGGAGTCGACGGCTGCCGTGAGTCCGTCGAGAGCCTCGTCGAGCGCGGCCGACAGCAGGTGTTCCTTGCTCGGCACGTGATGGTAGATGGCCGACTTGACGAGGCCGAGCTCTCTGGCGATGTCTCCCATGCTGGTGCCGTCGTACCCCTGACGGTTGAACAGGTCGATGGCGGTACGCAGTACGGTCACCTGGTCGTAACCCGGCCGGCCCCGACGAGTCGTCGCGCCACTCGCCGCCTCAGTCATGGATTCAGCCTCTCACGTTCTCAGTCAGGCCGGCCTCGGTCATGGGTGAACGTGACGCACTCGGTGGCGAGCGGGCGAGAAGCGAGAAGTGGTGCTGAACCTCGAAGATCAGCTGCCGAGATCGGCGCCGGCCGGAGAACGACATGCTGCGGCGACCGCAGGAACATGCCGCGCACTTCCTCGTCGGTCGCAGGAGCGTGGGTTTTGCGGGGTGAGTCGAGTGGGGCGACGACTATGTCGAAGCACTTGAACCGCCCCGGATTTTCCGGAGGCCCGGTTTGTTGGCTCATCCGGTCGGCGTGAACCGCCCGGGAGTTTCCGGGGGCCTTGGTCCGCCCTGTCGAGGTCATGCCGAAGAACACCAGGTTGGAGTCGAGCTTCTCGATCGCCTTGGCCGGCACCAGCGACGTGCCGAACGTTTCCGGACCGGTGATCGCGTCATCTCGACGTGCACGCCCCGCCGGCGCCCATCTGCAACGACTCGCGCACCGCGTCGGCGGCGTCGGCGGGTCCAACGGTCACCACCGTCACCTCGCCATCGACGACCGTCACGACCTGCAAAGCCTGCTCGACCGCATACTCGTCGAGCTCGGACATCAGCCCGTCGACGTTGGCACGGTCCACGGTGTTGTCGGCGGCCGTCGCATCCGGCACGTACTTCAGCGCGACGACGATACTGGTCACGAGGACTCCTCGATTTTGAGGATGAGCAGCAGGTCGCCGCCCTCGAGCTGGCGTGCGTGGGTGATCGCGAGGCGCTCGACGGTTCCGGCGTGGGGTGTGGTGATAGAGGCTTCCATCTTTATGGCCTCGATGGTCGCGACGGTCTGCCCTGCCTCGACCTGGTCGCCTTCGTCGACGACGGCGTGCACGACGCCGGCGAAGGGCACGGCGACGTGGCCGCTTTTGGCGGGGTCGGCCTTTTCGGCCGCGGTCACGCTGGACTCGACGGATGTGTCGCGGACCGAGCAAAGCGACGGCGGGCGGAACGATCGCTCCGAGCATGCGTGTGGTCGACGCGAATACTGAGACTGCGCCGGCGATCACACACAGCAGCAAGATGGCGAGGAGACCACCGCCTTCACGAACAACGGATACGTGAGAGGCTCCGAGGCCGCGACGATCTCTGGAGCGGCCTGGTGGCCATCGCCGATCAGACATCACGACCACATCCAAGGCGGCGCCACCCTTCCGCACGAGCGCGTCTCCAACCCGGCCCAGGCGGGCGAATGTGCGCTCGTCGTCAATGAACGGCAAGGGGCCCTTGGAACGTGACTTTCGTCAATCGAGCTCCAAGAAGAGCTGGACGTGTCGAGAGTTCTCGCTGCGAATCGAGTAGCGCGGTGGTGGGGGCTGAACAACTGCTGCGGTCCAAGCCTTCGAATCCATCCGCCGCGAGAGATGCGGCTCGCTCGCCTTCTCGGTCGTGACCCAGAGGTCACAGGGTCATATCCTGTCGCCGCTGCCACGGAAGGGCCCTGACCGGCAGTCTTGCTGGTCAGGGTTCTTCGTCGTATGCGGGCCGGCCGGCGCCGACGACCGAGTCGACGTCCGACGTCGTGGTGACGTACAAGGGAGCATGACCTCTTCGCGACTGCCCGCGAGGCCGATGATCGAGCGCGCCCCGCACGGACTGTTGCTCGCTGCCGGACGTGGGTCCCGCATGGGGCGGCCGAAGGCGCTCGTCGTCGACGAGCGCAGCGGGCCGTGGCTCCTCGGAGCGCTGCGAGCGCTGCGCGCCGGAGGCTGCGACCGCATCACGGTGGTGCTCGGCGCGGCCGCCGAGGAGGCTCGTGAGCTCGTGCCTCCGTGGGTGGACGTCGTCGTCGCCGACGACTGGGAGCAAGGCCTCTCGGCCTCGCTGCGCGCGGGACTCGCCTCCCTGGAGACCTCTGTCGCCGACGCGGTCGTCGTCCACCTCGTCGACCTTCCGGACGTCACCGGCGAGGTCGTGCGACGGGTCGTGCTCAGCGGTGCCGAACCCGGCTCACTCGCTCGTGCCGCGTACGACCGGCGACCGGGTCACCCCGTGCTCCTCGGCCGCGACCACTGGCACGCCGTCGTCGACTCCGTCTCGGGTGACCGAGGGGCTCGCGACTACCTGGCCGGTGCGGGCCCCGACCTCGTCGAGTGTGGCGACATCGCCAGCGGCGAGGACGTGGACGAGCCCGCGACGTAGGACATTCCTGAGTCACGGCCTCCCACTGCACGTGCGGCACGACGCGGCGGGGTGTGCCGCACGTGCGCTGACAGGCGTTCGGTAGTTCCGCAATCGTCGCCAGACCTGCCAGATCGATGGCGCTGTGCTAGCACTCGCAGCGCATTGCCACTGGCGAATCGGCGTGATACGCATCACAGAGCGGAACATCCCTCGCGACCCATCCCACTCCACCGGAAGCGACCGCACGTGAATCAACCTCCTGCGCCCTCTCGCCTCACCAGGCGTTCCTTCATCGGCCACGTCATCGGCGGCACCAGCCTGATCGTCGCCGCCGACCTGACGCTCGGATCCAGCCGCGCATCGGCGCTGCCGCTCCCGTCCGTCCCGCAGATCGCGGAGGTCTACGACCTCAACGACTTCCTCACGCACTGCGCGCTGCCGACGTCGAACCTGATCGCGATCGAGATCGACGAGAAGGGCGACGCCAACTTCGCCCTGCCGCGGATGGAGGTCGGGCAGGGCATCACGACGTCGACGGCGATGATCATCGCGGACGAGCTCGACCTGCCGCTCGAGCGGGTCAACGTGACCCTGGCGCCCGCACGCCCCGAGCTGCTCATCAACCAGCTGACCGGCGGCTCGAACACCACGATCTCCACCTACACGCCCATCAGAGTCGCCGCGGCCGTCGCCCGGAAGGCCCTGCTCGAGGCCGCCGCGACACAGCTGAGCGGCACCCTCGAGTCGCTCGTGATCAAGGGCGGGAACATCGTGGACTCCCTCGGCAACACGCTGAGCTTCGGTGAGGCCTCGAAGCTGGCCGCCGAGCCCGCCAACCGCGACGTGGAGGTGGAGCTCAAGCCGGAGAAGGAGCATCGCGTCGTCGGCACCCCACAGCGGCGCATCGACGCCGTCGAGGCGGTGACCGGGCGCAAGAAGTTCGCCATGGACCTCGACGTCCCGGACGCCCTGCCGACCATGGTCTGCCGCGCCCCGGACCTCAACGGCAAGGCGCGAGCCATCCGCAACGAGGCTCAGGTGACGGCCATGCCGGGCGTCACCCACGTCGCCGTCATCGCGACCGGCGTCGCCGTGCGAGCCAAGACGTTCGGCCAGTGCATCGACGCGATCCGCGAGCTCGACGTGGAGTGGAGCGAGGGCACGGTGCCCGGGAAGTCCACCGACGACGTGCTCAAGGAGCTGCGCAGCGCCCAGCTCCCGCTCGCGGTGCCGCAGCTGGGTGCCATCAGCGTCGACGGCGACTTCGTCTTCCACTTCCGCAGCGGCTCCGCCCTCGAGCCGAACTGCGCCATCGCCGACGTGCGCGACGGCGAGGCGACGGTCTGGTCGGGGCTCAAGTCGCCAGGCGACGCGCAGGGGCGCATCGCCAAGGTGTTGAAGATCCCGCAGAACAAGGTCACCGTGAACGTCGTCCAGGGCGGCGGATCGTTCGGGCGAAAGCTGTTCAGTGACGGCGCCGTGGAAGCGGCGCGCGCCTCCAAGGCGTTCGGCGCACCGGTCAAGCTCATGTGGCATCGCGCCGACGAGCCGCGGCAGGGCCGGGCACACCCCATGGCGACGTCGCAGGTCCGCGCCTCGGTGCTCCTGGACAGCGTCGTCTCCTTCGAGCAGCGCTACACCTCGGTGACCACGGACTTCACGCACGGCCTGGGGGACCGGCTCACCGCCGAGGTCGCCGCCCTCCCCACGGGTCTGGCCAACCTCACGTTCTCGCAGTCGATCTTCCTGCTCACCCAGGAGATCCCGTACAACTTCGGCGTCGTCACCCAGCTGCTCAACGAGACGAACTTCGACTTCGAACGGTTCAACACCAGCTCGGTGCGCAACATCTACTCACCCGACGTCCGGGTGGCCAACGAGCTCGTCGTCGACCAGGTGGCAGCCCGGCTCAAGAAGGATCCGGTGGAGTTCCGACGTCAGTACCTGAAGAGCTCGGTGGTCAAGCGAGTGCTCGCCCGTGCCGCCGAGCTGGGCGAGTGGGGACGCGCGATGCCCGAGGGAACGGCCCAGGGCATCGCCATCCACAAGGAGTACAAGGGAGCCACGGCCTGCCTGGTGGAGCTCGACTGCCGGCCGGAGACGGTCAACAGGAAGGTCAGGGACGCGGTCACCGGACCGCGCGTCACCAAGGCCGTCATGGTGGTGGACTGCGGCCTGGCCATCAACCCGCTCGGTATCGAGGCGCAGATGATGGGCGGCTTCCACGACGGCATGTCCCAGGTGCTCACCTACAGCAACCATCTCCAGGACGGTCACTTCCTGGAGGCCAGCTGGGACAACTCGGCGTACCCGCGCCAGTGGAACACCCCACTGGAGTTCGTGTGCGAGGTCATGGAGTCCGAGAGCAAGGAGCCCGGCGGCATCGGCGAGGCCGGAGTCGCGTCAGCGGCGGCCGCCACGGCGTGCGCCTACGCACGAGCCACCGGGACCGTGCCGAAGGAGTTCCCGATCAACTTCAGAGATGCCCGGTTCTTCGAGCCCAAGCCCTTCGTCCCATCCGTCCCCGAGTCGCCGACCAACGGCCTCGACTTCGTCTCCTGAGGTGACACGTGCCCAGCTACAGCTTCCAGCTCAACGGCGAGAAGGTCTCCGTCGAGGTCGAGAAGGGGGTCCGGCTGTTGTGGGTCCTGCGTGACGTCCTCGGTGTCACCGGCCCGAAGTACGGCTGCGGGATCAACGTCTGCAAGGCGTGCACGTCGCACGTCAACGGCAAGGCGTTCAACCCCTGCGCCGTCCCGGTCGACGCGATCGACGCCGACGACGAGGTCACCACCATCGAGGGGCTGGCGGACACCGTGCCCGGCGACGACCTGCACCCCATGCAGCAGGCGTGGCTCGAGCACGACGTGGCCCAGTGCGGGTACTGCCAGCCGGGTCAGATCATGACCGCCGTCGCGCTCGTGAACCGCGTGCGTCGCGAGGGTCGCGCCATCACCGACGCCGACCTCGACGCCATCCGGAACGTGTGTCGATGCGGCACCTACACGCGCATCCGCGAGGCGGTGCGCACCGGCGAGAAGCTGATGGGTTGAGTCGGTGATCACCGACGACGTCCTCACGACCGCGGCACGCTGGAGCTCCGACGCTCCGCTGGCCCTGGCCACGGTGGTCGACGTGGCCGGTTCCGCGGCCCGTGCGCCCGGTGCCACGATGGCAGTCTCCACGCACGGCGACGTGGCCGGTTCGGTGTCCAGCGGATGTGTCGAGGCGACGATCTTCGAGCTCGCCCGCGAGACCCTGCACACCGGCGTCCCGGGACTGCACCGCTTCGGCGTCCCGGACGACGGGCTCTTCGACGTCGGCCTGACGTGCGGCGGCGAGATCGAGGTGTTCGTCCAACGGGTGGACGACGCCTCGACGGCGACCGAGCTCGCCGCCTCGGTCGCGTCGGGTCGGGCGGTCG
>JBQGDU010000459.1:0-7941 GCA_052039245.1 Aeromicrobium sp.
ACCACTCGACCTCCCTGAGCCGCTCCCGCCCCCACTCCGCTGCGCTCCGCGGGAGGTGCCCCCAGCAGAGCTCGGCCGGGCTCAGTGGAAGGAGTCACCGCAGGCGCACGAGCCCGTGGCCATGGGGTTGTCGATCGTGAAGCCCTGCTTCTCGATCGTGTCGACGAAGTCGATCGACGCGCCGTGCAGGTACGGCAGGCTCATCCGGTCGACCACGACGTTGACGCCGTTGAACTCGCGGATCTCGTCACCGTCGAGCGAGCGCTCGTCGAAGAAGAGCTGGTAGCGCAGACCCGAGCAGCCACCCGGCTGCACCGCGATCCGCAGCGCGAGGTCGTCGCGACCTTCCTGGGCGAGCAGGCTGCGCACCTTGTCTGCGGCACCGTCGGACAGCGTGATGCCGTCGGCCGGCTTCTCGGTCTGGACTTCGGTGGTGCTGTCGACGCTCATGTCATCTCCGTCGCTGGGGTGGGGTCTCGTCCACGGGCGTCAACCGGCCCGGGATCGAATCTGTTCCCCATCGTACGCGTCCGTCCCGACGCCCTGGGACTCCCACGGGCGGGACGGGCGAGCGCGGGTGGGACGGGCGGTGCAGCAGGTCAGCGAGACCAGGTGCGAGCGACGCGTTCGGCGAGGTCGGCGAGCGCCTCGGCCGGTTCGCCGAGCGCGCGGTCCGAGCCGACCAGCTCGACGAGGCCGTAGGCCGACTCGACGCCCATCGCCCGCATCTCCCGCGAGCCGACCGTGACCTCGCCCGCCAGGACGACGCACGGACGCGCCGCCTCCGCCGCTCGCTGCGCCACGCCGTGCACCACCTTGCCGCTGCGGGACGTGTGGTCGTACCGGCCCTCCCCGGAGAGCACGAGGTCGTGACCGCGGCACGCCTCCCCCAGGCCCACGGCGTCACCGACGACCTGGACGCCGGACCGGACCTCGGCACCGAGCACGAGCAGCGCGAAACCCAGTCCGCCGGCGGCACCGGCCCCGGGGGCGTCGGCGATCCGACGTTCGGCCGGCGTCGAGCCGCACACCGACTCCACCCATGCGTCGAGGAGGCCGTCGACCTCGATGACGTCGGACTCGTCGAGGCCCTTCTGCGGCCCGAAGGTCTTGGTGGCGCCGAACATCCCCAGCAGAGGGGTCTCGACGTCGGTGGCGGCCACGAGCCGCACCCCCGCGAGTCGGTCCCGAGCCACCGAGAGGTCCACCGTCGTCACGCCCCGCAGCCCGTCCGGGCCGGCGTCGAGCGGCACGTCGGCCGTCGCTCCGAGCGCGGCGAGCAGGCCTGCTCCGCCGTCGTTGGTCCCGCTGCCACCGAGGCCGACCACGACCGTCGTGGCGCCGGCCTCGACCGCGGCCAGGACCGCCTCGCCCACGCCGCGGGTGCTCGCAGCGCGGGCCGCAGGCGGGTCGAGCAGGTGCAGTCCACACGCCTGGGCGGACTCGACGTGCACGACGTCGCCCACGACGTGCAGCGTCATCGGCGTCGGCTCACCCAGGGGCCCGGTCACGGTCAGGGCTCGGAGCTCTCCGCCGAGCACGTCGTGCAGCGTGGCGCAGAACCCTGGCCCTCCGTCGGCCATGGGCATGAGCGTCAGCTCGTCGCCAGGGGCGGTGCGCGCCCATCCGTCGGCGATGGCGCGCGCCGCCTGCGGCGCCGTGAGGGTTCCGCCGAACCCGTCCGGCGCGACGAGCACCCGCACGTCAGGCCATGCCTCTCGACCCACGTGAGCGAGCCGGACGACGCACTGAGGTGGGAGCCATGGTCTACGACAGGTGCTGCTCGGTGGCGGCGAGCAGCACGCACGTGGCCAGCCCGTCCATCGCCGTCCGCAGGTCGTCCATCGACGGGAAGGTCGGCGCGATGCGGATGTTCCGGTCGCGCGGGTCCTTGCCGTACGGGAACGACGCACCGGCCGGCGTGAGCGAGATGCCGGCCTCCTTGGCCAGGCTCACGACGCGCGACGCCGTGCCGTCGGGCACGTCGAGGCTCACGAAGTAGCCCCCCTTCGGCTCCGTCCACGTCGCGACGTCGTACCCACCCAGCCGGTCCCGCAGGATCTGCAGGACCGCGGCGAACTTGGGCGCCAGGATCTCGCGATGCCGGTCCATGTGAGCGTGCACCGCATCGACGTCGGGCAGGAGCCGGGCGTGCCGCAGGTGGTTGACCTTGTCCGGGCCGATCGTGCGCTTGCCGAGCAACCCCGTGTACCAGGCGATGTTGTCCGCAGACGCCCCGAGGAAGGGGACGCCCGAGCCGGCGAACGTGATCTTGGACGTCGACGCGAGCACGAACGGACGGTCCGGGTGACCGGCGGCGGCGCAGAGTCCGAGGATGTCGGCGGTCTTGACGCGCTCCTCGGTGAGGTGGTGCACGGCGTAGGCGTTGTCCCAGATGATGCGGAAGTCCGGCGCCGCCGTCTCGAGCCCGGCCAGCTCGGCCGCCACGGCCTCGCTCACGACCGCGCCCGTCGGGTTGGCGTAGGTCGGGACGAGCCAGATGCCCTTGACCGCCGGGTCCTTCACGAGCTCTCGGACGGCCGCCATGTCGGGACCGTCGTCGAGCATGTCGACCGTCTCCATGCGGATGCCGTACTGCTGGCAGATCGCGAAGTGGCGGTCGTAGCCCGGTGCCGGGCAGATGAAGGCGACCTCGTCCTCCTCGGCCCACGGCCTCGGGGAGCCGACCGTCCCCTTCAGCAGGGAGAAGATGATGAGGTCGTGCATGATGGCTAGGCTCGCGTTGTCCCCCGCGACGACCTGCTCGACCGGGACCTGCATGATCTCGCCGAACGTCGCACGGAGATCGGCGTTGCCGGCCAGTCCCCCGTAGTTGCGCGTGTCGGTGCCGGCGGCGTCGCGGAAGTCCTCCCCCGGCAGCGTGAGCAGGTCGGCGGAGAGGTCGAGCTGCTCGGGCGAGGGCTTGCCTCGCGTCAGGTCGAGCGTGAGCCCGGCACCCCGGAGAGCGTCGTAGGCGGTCTGCTGCTCCTCGTGGAGGGCGCGGATCTGGTCGGCGGAGAGCGTCTCGAACGTCACGGCACCAACGTATCGCCCGACGGTGCGACGTCCACCCCCGGAGGAGATGGTCAGCGTGCGGAGTCGAGCCCCGGAGCGCCCCACAGGGCCAGCCACCGCTCCAGCTTCGGCTCGATGGGGACGTCGCCCTCCGCGAGACCCCGCAGCTGCAGCTCCGCGGCGTTGTCGCGTCGTTGCCCCGGTAGCGGGACGAACGGGTAGAACGAACCCTGCTTGAACAGGTAGACGAGCGCCGCGGGCCCACCGGCCGGGGTCGAGAAGAGCACCGTGGAGCAGAGCAGGGACGGTCCGTACCCCGCGTCGACGAGCGAGGAGTTGGCCGCGTGGAGGTCCGTCACCAGGCCTTGCACGTCCGCACCGGGCCGGGTGACGCTCAGCCATCGGTAGCCGTGCGCGTCGGTGCTCAGGCCCACCGAGGCCGCGACGTCGGTGGTGATGACCTCCTGGACGCCGGCCACCACCTCGTCGTCGTGCACACCGTCGACGTCACGGAAGCACACGGCGCCCTGGCCCGTGGCCGGGAAGCCACCCGCCTGCATGGTGATGGCGGCCTGAGGCAGCCCGAACAGGACGTCCAGGTCGGCCTGTGGTGGCTTGGTGCGCCCCATGAGGGCATCGAGCCAGCCCATTACCGGTCTCCCCGCCCACGGCCCGGGACCCCCGCCAGGGACCGGTCTCCCCGCCCACGGCCCGGGACCCCCGCCGTCACATCGGCTCCGAGAGCTCGGCACCGACCTTGGCGAGGTTCCGCAGCCGCTGCTCCAGCGGTGGATGGGTCGACATGAGCGCTCCCATCGACTCACGGTTCAGGGCCGGGGCGATGAAGAAGGCGTTCAGGGACTGCTTGTCCCGCAGGTCCTCGTTCGGGATGCGGCTCATGTCGCCGCTGATCTTGGTGAGCGCCGAAGCGAGCTGCGAGGGACGGCCGGTCAGGTAGGCGCCGCTGCGGTCGGCGCTGAGCTCGCGGTAGCGCGAGAGCGCACGGGTCAGCAGGAAGCTGAGGAAGTACACGACGATGCTGACCAGGAAGACGACGATGAACGGCGCCGCGTTCTTGCTGTTGCGACCCCCGCCGAAGTAGAGCCCCCACCGGGTGATGAAGCCGGCCAGCAGGCCCAGCGACGACGCCACAGTCATCACCGAGACGTCACGGTTGGCGACGTGGGCCAGCTCGTGGGCGAGCACGCCCTCCAGCTCATCGGCGGTGAGTCGCTGCATGATCCCGGTGGTGACGCACACCGCGGAGTGGCTCGGGGTGCGGCCCGTGGCGAACGCGTTGGGCATGTCCGTCTGTGCCACGGCGACCGTCGGCTTGGGCATGTCGGCGAGCACGCAGAGTCGATCGATCATCGCGTGGAGCTCCGGAGCCTGCTCCGGCGTGACGACCTTGGCCCCCATGGACTTCAGGGCGAGCTTGTCCGAGAAGTACCACTGCCCCCAGGCCATGCCGAGGACGATCACGAGCCCGAAGGCCATGTTGGTGTTGGCGATCAGCACCGCGCCGAAGGCGACGTAGAGAGCGCCGAGCCCCAGCCCGACACCTCCCATCCGCAGGCTCAGCCCGCGGTCACTGCGAAATCTGGTCCGGGCCACGGCGGCCCTCCTCTCCTGCGCCTGCGCTGAGCTCCGGCGTCGTCTCGGGTGCGGGGTCCCCCTCACCGAGCGCGGCCTCGAACCGGCGCAGCTCGGCGTCCGCCCCACTCTCCCCCGGCCGGGTGATGACGCCCTCCGCGACGAGCTCGTCGACGGCGTCGGCCTGGGCCTCGAGCTCGCGGGTGTGCCGCTCGGCCTCGGCCATCTGCTGGTTCACCTCGCTGAGCGAGGACGTGATGCCCCCTCCGACGCTGTTCACCTCCGCACGCGCGGTGGCTGCGGAGTGCCGTGCCGTCAGCGTGTCCTTGCGCATGCGGAAGTCCTCGATCTTGTTCTCGAGGTCGGAGGCGGCGTCGGAGAGCGCCGTCTCCTCCTTCACGAGACCGGCGTGACGCTCTCGCAGGTCGGCGATGCCGGACTCCAGGGTCACCTTGCGACCGAGGACGGTCCGAGCGGCGGTGTCGTCACCGCGGCCGACCGCGTCGGCGGCCTGCTGGTCGAGAGCCTGGGCCTGGGACTCCATCTGACGCAGCCGCACCTCCACCCGCTTGCGACTCGTCGTGACGTCGGCGACACCGCGCCGGACCTGCTGCAGCTGGGCGAGCTGGCGCCGGTACGTGGCGTCGAGGTCACCCTCGAGGTTCTCCAACCCCTTGGCCCCTTGGCGCGCGCGGAAGACGGCGCGGAGTCGCTCACCGATGCCCATGGAGACAGATTACGTGGCACCCGGCAGCGCGACCTCGTGGACGAGCCGCGCACCCGATCCGAGCCGACGGGGCACGCCGTGCGATCGGCGTCGACTTGTAGGGTTTGCCGCGTGAGCGAGGAGAGCAGTTCCGGCAAGGGTCGACCCACGCGCAGCCGCAAGGACGCCGAGGAGGCCCGCAAGAAGGCCATGAAGAAGCCGCAGACGCGCAAGGAGCAGATGCTCCGCGAGCGCGAGGCCCGCGCCAAGCTGCGTCGCAAGCAGCAGGAGGCCCTGCGCGGTGGCGACGACGACCACCTGCCGCCGCGCGACCGCGGACCGGTCCGGGCCCTGGTCCGCGACGTCGTCGACCGCCGGGTCAACGTCGCCGAGTACCTGCTGCCGATCCTGCTCGTCGTCATCGTGCTCAACCTGCTCAACAGCTCGGTGTTCCAGGAGCCGCAGGTCGACGCGTTCATCATGCTGACCTGGCTGGCCCTGATCCTCCTGACGATCTTCGACGAGATCCGGATGGTGCGTCTGGTCAAGCGGACCGTCGCGGACCGGTTCGGGGCGGAGAAGCAGCGCGGCAACACCGGATACGCCGTCCTGCGCAGCACGCAGCTGCGGCGGTTCCGGCTGCCCAAGGTCCAGATCGAGCGCGGCGCACCCCTGCGCGATCGCTACTGAGCCCCGAGGGACGTCCTAGCCCTCAGGCGTGCAGGGACATCGGTCCGTAGACCTCGGTCTCGTCCTCCAGCAGGCGGACCTGGTCGACACCCTCCTCGACGAGGTCGGCGAAGGCCTCCCCGACCCACGACTCGGCGTCGCCGCGGCTGTCGAACGCCGGCGAGCGGCCCACGTCGTTGCCGTCGGCGTCCTCGTACGTCCAGCTCCAGCTCATGTGCTGCTCCTCGCTCTGCTCAGGCGGTGGTGTTCTCGACGAACGGTGGCTTCACGACGACGAAGGGCTCCGCGCGGCGACGCACCTCGACGAGCACCTCGTCGTCGAACGAGACCGAACGATCGAGCAGGGCCAGTCCGATGCCCTGACGCAGCGTCGGCGAGAACGTCCCGGACGTCACCTCTCCGACGACCTCGCCCGGGGCGCCGTCCGCGTCGACGACGCGCACGGCCATGCCCGGCCGCGGGATCCCGCGGCCCTGGGAGAGGATGCCGCGCAGCAACCTTCCTGCCTTGGCCTCGCGCTGGGCGGTGAGTGCGTCCTTGCCCCAGAAGCTCTCCTTGTCCCACCCCACGGCCCAGGCCGCGCGAGCCATGACGGGGCTGATCTCGGGCGAGAGCTCGTGACCGTGCAGCGGGTAGCCCATCTCGGTCCTGAGGGTGTCGCGAGCCCCGAGTCCGCAGGGACGGATGCCGTGCGGTGCGCCGGCTTCCAGGAGCGCGTCCCACACCACGCCGGCGTCCTCGGCCCGGACCACCAGCTCGTAACCGCGCTCCCCGGTGTACCCCGTCCGGCAGACGATCGCGTCGACCGCGACCGAGCCGGGCAGCTGGACCACGCCCTCGACGAACGACATGTACCGGTGCTCCACCGAGACGCCCAGAGCCTGCAGGACCTCGTCGCTGAGCGGCCCCTGGACAGCGAGGACGGCGTACTCGCGGTGACGGTCGACCACCTCGATACCGGCCGGGGCAGCGGCCATCAGCCGCTGGACCACGGCCGCGGTGTTCGCCGCGTTCGGGACGAGCAGGACGTCGAACTCGCTGCGCACGTAGGCGATGAGGTCATCGACCGTGCCGCCGTCCTCGTCGCAGCACAGCGTGTACTGGGCCTGGCCCGGGCCGATGCGGCGCAGGTCGTTGGTCAGGCAGGCGTTGACGAAGTCGACCGCCCCGGTGCCCTTCACCGTCGCCTTGCCGAGGTGGCTGACGTCGAACAGGCCCACCGACTCGCGCACCGCCGCGTGCTCGCTGAGCACGCCTCCCTGCGCGTACTCCAACGGCATCGACCAGCCGCCGAACTCGGCCAGCTTGGCGCCGAGGGCGACGTGACGGTCGTGCAACGGCGAGTGCAGCAGGTCCATGTCGTCAACCTATCCCGCGGGCGCCCCTTGGCCCCGTTCGGCGCCCGACTGCACCTCTGGCGGCGTCGCCAGGCGTCGTTAGGGTGGTCGTATGCCTGAGGTCAGCGCCAGCACGTCCAAGCCCACCACCGTCCGCGCCGACGCCCTCGTCCTGGGTGTCCGAACCGACGAGGACGCCACCGACCTGTCGAAGTCCCTCGAAGCGGTGGGGTTCACCGGCAAGGACGGACAGGTCGCGACGTTCCCCGCCGGCGACTTCGGCAACGTGCGAACCGTGGTGGCCCTGGGCCTGCCCGCCGAGCCGAGCGCCGAGAAGCTGCGCCGGGCCGCCGCCGTCGGCGTCCGTGCTGCCCAGGCGGCCGGTGCCCGATCGGTCGCGCTCGCGCTGCACCCGGCCGGGGTCGACGAGGTCGCCGCCATCTCCGAGGGGGTCGGCCTCGGCTCGTACGCCTTCGAGACCTACAAGACGAAGAACGACGACGACCGCGCCCCGGGCGTCGAGACGGTCCAGGTGCTCACCCCGTTCGCCCGCCAGACCACCACGACGGCCGCCGTCGACCGTGCCGCCGTCGTCGCCCG
>JBQGDU010000460.1:0-2552 GCA_052039245.1 Aeromicrobium sp.
CGTGCACCTCCCACGTGCGGGTGCAGACCGCGTCGAGGAACCAGCGGTCGTGCGTCACGACGGCCAGGGCTCCCTGGCCGGCTGCCCAGGCCCCCCTGCCGGACGACTGGCTCCCGAAGTGGTCGGCGAGCCAGGTGACGCCCTCGAGGTCGAGGTGGTTGGTGGGCTCGTCAAGGAAGAGGACGTCGTGCTCGCCGACCATGACCTGCGCGAGCGCGACGCGACGCCTCTGACCACCACTGAGATCACCGACGAGCGCCGCGTCGTCGACGTCGTGCAGGAGTCCGGAGACGACGTCCCGGATCCGCGGGTCACCGGCCCACTCGTGCTCGGGCCGTTCGCCCACGACGACCTGGCGGACGGCCTGCGCCGGATCGAGGAGGTCACGCTGCTCCAGGAAGCCCACCCGCAGGTCGCGACGCCACGTGACCCGCCCGTCATCGGGCGACTGTCGGCGGGCCAGCACCCGCATCAGCGTCGACTTGCCGTCCCCGTTGCGGCCGACGATGCCGATCCGGTCCCCCTCGGCCAAAGCCAGGGTGACGCCGCCGAGGACGTCCTTCGTCGGGAAGGACAGCTGCAGGTCCTCCCCACCGATGAGTGGCCCCCCGGCGGGGGTGCCGGGCCGTGGGCGGCGACCGGATCCAGCCACCGTGCTACGCGAACCGGACGCCGGAGACCGGCCCACGTGCCTGGACGACGTCCGCGCACGCCCCCGTGCCGGCGAGCGCGATGGCGATGTCGAGGGCGTGCTCCTCGTCCTGCGCGAGGAACAGGCAGGTCGGCCCGGAGCCGGAGACGGTGGCACCCAGGGCGTCGGCCTGCCGGCCGCGGTCGAGGGTGTCCGCGAGCTCAGGACGCAGGGAGAGGGCGGCCTCGGTGAGGTCGTTGGAGAGCGCCGCGCCGAGCTGCGCGGCGTCCCCGGAACGCAACGCGGCGAGCAGGTCGTCGTCGACCTCGGGCTCGGGGACGTCGCGACCCGCGTTGAGTCGGTCGAACTCGGCGTAGACGCCGGCCGTGGAGAGTCCTTCGGCCGCCACGGCGAGCACCCAGTGGTAGGCACCGCGCGCGAGGACCGGGCTCACGGTCTCTCCCCGACCGCCGCCGATCGCGTTGCCGCCGTGCAGCAGGAAGGGGACGTCGCTGCCGAGCTGCGCAGCCAGCGGCTCGAGCTCGTGCCGGGACAAGCCCGTGCCCCAGATCTCGTTGCACGCGACGAGCGCGGCCGCCGCGTCCGCGGATCCTCCGGCGAGTCCGCCCGCGATGGGGATGACCTTGCGGATGGACAGCTCGGCGCCGAGGTCGGACCCGGTGTGCTCCTGCAGCAGGGCCGCGGCCTTGAGTGCGATGTTGTCCAGGCCCTCGGGGACCTCTCCCGGCTCGTCCTCGCTCAGGTGCGTGACCACGGAGAGCGTCCCGGAGTCGTCGACGGTGGCGCGCAGCTCATCGTGCAGGTCGATGGCCTGGTACACCGTGGCCAAGGGGTGGAAGCCGTCGTCTCGGACCGGCCCGACCCCCAAGGACAGGTTGATCTTGGCCGGCACGCGCACGGTCGCTGAAGTCACGCGCCCAACCTATCCATCGCCCAAGGGTTCGCCGCCCAGGGCTCGATCATCCAGGGCTCGATCATCCAGGGCTCGGGCGATCCGGGTGAAGTCCTCGACGTCGAGCTGCTCTCCGCGCGCGGTGGGGTCCACCCCGGCCGCGACGAGCGCCCGCTCCGCGGCCCCGGACGACCCGGCGAGGGTGGCGAGGCCGGATCGCAGCATCTTGCGTCGTTGGGCGAAGGCGGCGTCGACGACGGTGAAGGTCCGACGTCGGAGCGCATCGTCGCCGGGCGGCGTGCGTCGGCGCAGCGCCACGAGCGCGGAGTCGACGTTGGGCGCCGGCCAGAACACGGTGCGTCCGATCGTGCCGGCGAGCCGGACGTCGGCGAACCACGCCGCCTTGACGCTCGGGACGCCGTAGGTGCGCGAGCCGGGTCCGGCCGCGAGCCGGTGCGCCACTTCGGCCTGGACCATGACGAGGACGTTCTCGATCGACTCGAACCGCTCCAGGAAGTTGAGCAGCACCGGGACCGAGACGTTGTACGGCAGGTTGGCGACGAGCGCCGTGGGGGCGGGACCGGGCAGCGAGGTCACGTGCAGCGCGTCGGCGTGCACCAGGTCGAGCCGGCCGGCGTGGATCGGCGCGTGCTCCTCGACGGTCCGCCGCAACCGATCGGCGAGCACGTCGTCCACCTCGACGGCGGTCACGTGCGCGGCCGTCTCGAGCAGCGCCAGCGTCAAGGACCCGAGTCCTGGTCCGACCTCGACGACCACGTCGTCGGCGCCGACACCCGAGGTCCGCACGATGCGACGCACCGTGTTGGCGTCGACGACGAAATTCTGGCCGCGCTGCTTGGTGGGTCGCAGGCCGATCTCGTCGGCGATGCGGCGCACGTCGAGGGCGCCGAGCAGGCGGACGGGTTCACTCACGCACCCATCCTGCCGCAGGCCGGCACACCGGCCGCACTCCCCCGTCGAACCCCCGATCGGTGCCTGAGCAACCGA
>JBQGDU010000461.1:0-2203 GCA_052039245.1 Aeromicrobium sp.
GCTCCGTCCAGACCTGGTACGCACCGATGTGCTGCGTGATGCCGCCCGCCTCACCGGCGACGACGTTGGTCTGGCGGATCGCGTCGAGGAGTCGCGTCTTACCGTGGTCGACGTGACCCATGACGGTGACCACCGGAGGACGGATCTCGAGGTCGTCCTGGCTCTCCTCGGCCAGCTCCTTCTCGAGGTCGAGACCGAAGCCCTCCAGGAGCTCCTTGTCCTCGTCCTCGGGCGAGACCATCTGGATCTTGTAGCCCAGCTCCTCGCCGAGCACCTCGAAGGTCGCCTCATCCAGCGACTCGGTGGCCGTGGCCATCTCGCCGAGGTTGAAGAGGATCGTGACGAGGGTTCCCGGCTGCACGGTGTAACCCGTCAGCGTCTCGATCTTGTCGGCGAAGTCGGCGATCGACGCACCGCGACGCATGCGGATGGTCTCCCCGTTGCCGCGGGTGACGTTGACGCCACCGACGACCGGGGCATCCCGCATCTCGAATTCCTGCCGCTTCGCCCTACGCGACTTCCGCTGCTTGGACTTGCCGCCTCCCTTACCGAAGGCGCCGGCAGTACCGCCACCGGGTCCACGGCCACGGCCACCGCCGCCACCGGGGCGACCGGCGAAGCCGCCACCAGGACGTGCACCGGGTCCACCTGCACCCGGACCGCCGCCAGGACGACCGGGGCCACCGGAACGCTGCTGGAACGGAGCGCCGGGACGACCGCCCTGACCGCCGCGAGGGGCGCCGGGACGGGGCGAACCGGGGCGCGGAGCGCCCGGACGGGGCGCGCCGGGACGCGGCGCCTGCGGACGCGGGATGTTGCCCGGAGTCGGGCGCTGCCCCATGCCCTGCGACGAGGCGAACGGGTTGTTGCCAGGACGCGGGCCGGCGGGGCGCTGCCCCATGCCCTGCGACGAGGCGAAGGGGTTGTTGCCAGGACGCGGAGCGCCCGGCTTCGGAGCTGCCGTGTCGGAGGACGGTGCCGGTGCGCTCTCCGCGGCGGAAGCCGCGGGTGCGGCAGGCGCCGGTGCTGCGGCCTCGGGCTCAGCGGCCTTCTCCGCCGGCGCAGGCTTCGGACCGGGCTTCGGTCCTGGCGTCGGGGCCTTGGGCCCCGGCTTCGCCGGGCCGGATGCCGCGGCCTTGCCGGCAGCGGGCTTCTCCTCGCCCTTCGGCTTGATCGCGTCGTCCGCCTCGATGGCGGCACGGAGCTTGCGAGCAACCGGCGGCTCGATCGTTGACGACGGGCTCTTGACGAACTCGCCGAGTTCCTTCAGTTTCGCAAGTGCGACCTTGCTGTCGACGCCGAGTTCAGCGGCGATCTCATGTACGCGTGGTTTACCAGCCACAATTCTCCTGTCTGGGTCGGTCTGCCCAGACAGGGCAGACCACTAGTCGCGGACGGGTCTCATTTCGAGCCGTTCACTTTGTTTCCATAGCCGTTCAGCCGTTTCTGTGTGGTCTGTGCGTCTTCGGCCTCGGGGAATCCGAGATCCGCCGGCACAAGGAGTGATCGTGCGAAGGCCCGGCGCCGCAAGGCGCTTTCCAGGCACTCAGGTGTCGGATGCACCCACGCGCCCCTCCCCGGCATCACGGCGCGCTCATCGAAGACGAGGAATTCCGGGGTTGCCACCACTCTGAGTAGAGCGGCTCGGGAGGCACGCATGCGACAGCCGACGCATGTTCGTACGGGATCCATCTTACACCGCAGCGCTGACCGGCGAATCCGCAACGCGGTCGTCAGTCCAAGATGCTGTCGGGCTGGATGTCGATCTTGGCCCCGGTGAGCTTGGCCGCGAGGCGGGCGTTCTGCCCCTCCTTGCCGATCGCCAGCGAGAGCTGGTAGTCGGGCACCAGTGCGCGCACCGCTTTGGTGCCGGCGTCCAGGACGAAGGCGCTGGTGACCTTGGCGGGCGACAGCGCGTGAGAGACGAAGGTCGCAAGGTCGGCGTCGTGGTCGACGATGTCGATCTTCTCCCCGGCGAGCTCCTCGGTGACCGCGCGCACGCGGCGTCCGAGCTCGCCGATGCAGGCGCCCTTCGCGTTGATCGACGGGTCATTGGCCTTGACCGCGATCTTCGTGCGGTGACCGGCCTCGCGTGCGAGCGAGACGATCTCGACGAGACCGCCGGCGATCTCCGGGACCTCGAGGGCGAACAGCTTGCGCACGAGCCCCGGATGCGTCCGTGACACGGTGATCTGCGGACCCT
>JBQGDU010000462.1:0-1687 GCA_052039245.1 Aeromicrobium sp.
GTCGGCTCGTCGTAGCCGAGTCCGGCCAGCACCGCATCGGTGTGCTGCCCGAGGGACGGGACGGGGCCCATCGCGAGCTCGACGTCGTGGAAGGTCATGGGTGGCAGGATCGCCGCCAGAGGACCGACCGGCGAGTCGACCTCGCGCCAACGGTCCCGCTCGGCGAGCTGGGGGTGCTCGATGAGCCCCTTGACGTCGTTGAGCTCCGCGGCCGGGACGCCAGCCCGGCCGAGTCGGTCGTCGAGGTCGGCGGTGGTGAAGGCCCGCGTGAGCTCGCCGACGACGGCGTCGCACTCGACACGGTGTGCGACGCGCTGGACGTTGGTGGCGAACCGCGGCTCGTCGGCCAGCTCCGGTCTGCCCAGGACCTCCACGAGGCTGCGCCAGCCGCGGTCGTTCTGGACGCCGATCAGCACCTGGCCGTCCGACGTGGGGTAGGCGTCGTAGGGGGCGATCGAGGCGTGGCTCAGACCCATCCGCGGCACCTGCAGGCCGCCGTACATCTGCATGTACATCGGGTGGCCCATCCACTCGGCGGTGGCGTCGAACATCGAGACGTCGAGCACCGATCCCTCGCCGGTGACCCCGCGGCGCACGAGCGCGGCGAGCACCGCGTTGCAGGTGTAGAGCGCGGCGGCGAGGTCGGCCGACGGGACCCCGGTCTTGGTGGCGGTCGTCGGCGTCCCGGTCACCGAGATCAGTCCGGTCTCGGCCTGGACTAGCATGTCGTAGGCCTTGCGGTCGCTGCGCGGGCCGCGGTCGCCGTAGCCGGTCACGTTGGCCACCACCAGCCGTGGGTGGTCCGCCCGCAGGGCCTCGGCGCCGAGACCGAGACGCTCGGCCGCCCCGGGGGAGGCGTTCTGCACGAAGACGTCCGCCTCGGCGATGACCGCCCGCGCCGCTTCGCGACCCTCCGGCGACTTCAGGTCCAGCGCGATGGACTCCTTGCCACGGTTGAGCCACACGAAGTGCGAGGCCATGCCCTGCACGGCACTGTCGTAGTTTCGGGCGAAGTCTCCCTCGCCGACCCGCTCGAGCTTGATGACGCGGGCCCCGAGGTCGGCGAGGTGGCGCGTCGCGAGCGGGGCCGCCACGGCCACCTCCAGCGCGACGACGGTGACGCCCTCGAGCGGTAGCGGCGCGGACCCCGAGCTGGTGGTATCGGTCATGCGGTCAGCATCGGCCACCGCATTAGATGGCGTCCAATACTTAATCATGGATGCACTGATCACCTCGTGGTATCAATGGGCATGGAGATCTCCCATCTGCGCGCCTTCCTCGCCGTCGCGGAGGAGCTGCACTTCGGTCGCGCGGCGGAGCGGCTGCACATGGCCCAGCCGCCGCTCAGCCGGATCATCAAGCAGCTCGAGCGAGATCTCGGCTCGCCACTGTTCGACCGGACGACCCGCTCGGTGTCCCTCACGTCCGCGGGACGCGCCCTGCTGGGCCCGGCCCAGGACGTCGTGGAGGGCTGTCAGCTCGCTCGAGGTGCCGTGCGGGCGGCGGGTCAGGGCGAGAGCGGGCTGGTCCGCCTCGGCTTCGCCGGACCGTCCTCGCACGTGCTGGTCGGCTCGCTCAGCCGGTTGGTCCGCCAGCAGCACCCGGGGATCGAGCTGCGCCTGCAGAGCAGCGCGTACGCCTACGAGGCCCTGCGACTGGTGCTCGAGGGCGGCCTCGACCTCGCACT
>JBQGDU010000463.1:0-14345 GCA_052039245.1 Aeromicrobium sp.
CGATGGCGTGCGTGTCTCGCAGGACGTCTACGGGTACAAGAACGTTCGGCAGTACAGCGCCACGAAGTCGAAGAAGCGCACCCAGACGCTGAGGATCAAGCAGGGGCGCAAGCCGGCGGCGTGCGCCACCTACAGTGGTTACCGCGAGGTCAAGAACGGTATGACGACGAAGCAGGTGAAGCTGCGTCTCGGCCCCAGCAAGGTGTGGTTCTCCAGCGGCGGCATCGTCGGTCGCGAGTACAAGCCGTGTGACGGAGTGAGCTCGTTCGACGTCAGCTTCGAGGACGGCCGCGTCTACGACAAGTCCTACGTCGACCTCAACTTCTGATCCCGGCACGGCGATTTCTTCGGGGTTCCACCCCGCCGGTACCCTCGGAAGGTCCCGCCCTCGACGACTGATTGAGACATGACCGAGACTTCCCCCGCAGCGCAGCGTCCTGTGCCCACGATGCAGCAGGTGATCCTGCGGCTCCAGCAGTTCTGGTCCGAGCGCGGCGCGCTCATCGGTCAGCCGTTCAACACCGAGGTCGGGGCGGGCACGGCCAACCCCAGCACGGCGCTGCGCGTGCTCGGACCCGAGCCGTGGAACGTCGCCTACGTCGAGCCGAGCGTCCGCCCCGACGACGCGCGCTACGGGGAGAACCCCAACCGACTGCAGACCCACACCCAGTTCCAGGTCATCCTCAAGCCGGCGCCGCAGGACCCGCAGGAGGTGTACCTCGAGAGCCTCGAGGCCCTCGGCATCAACACCCGCGCCCACGACATCCGCTTCGTGGAGGACAACTGGGCCTCGCCTGCGCTCGGCGCCTGGGGACTCGGCTGGGAGGTCTGGCTCGACGGCCTGGAGATCACCCAGTTCACCTACTTCCAGCAGGCCGGCGGACTCACGCTCGACCCCGTCGCGGTCGAGCTCACCTACGGCCTCGAGCGCATCGTCATGGCGTTGCAGGGTGTCTCGCACTTCACCGAGATCCAGTACGACGACACCGTCACCTACGGCGACGTGTACCTGCAGTCCGAGTACGAGATGAGCCGGTACTACCTCGACGACGCCGACGTCGAGCTCAACCGACAGCTGTTCGAGTCCTACGCCGCCGAGGCGCAGCGCATGCTCGAGGCGAAGCTGCCCGTGCCGGCCTACTCCTACGTCCTCAAGTGCAGCCACACGTTCAACGTGCTCGATGCTCGCGGCGCCATCAGCACCACCGAGCGCGCCCGCTCGTTCGGACTCATGCGAAAGCTCACCCGGGCGGTCTCCGAGCTGTGGGTCGCGCGGCGTGAGGAGCTGGAGTTCCCGCTCGGCCGGCCCGAGCCGCTCGCCCCCGCAGTGGCCGGTGAGCTGCCCGCCGTCGACGACACCAGGACGCTGCTCGTCGAGATCGGTGTGGAGGAGCTGCCGCACACCGACGTCCTGCGCGCCGAGCAGCAGGTGGGCGACGCCGCCCGCGAGCTGCTGGCCGAGACCGCCCTGGAGCACGGTGACGTCACGGTTCACGCCACGCCGCGGCGCGTCGCGCTGACGATCGTGGGCCTCTCCGCGCGGGAGGCCGACACTTCCAAGACCGTCCGTGGCCCCAAGGTCGCCGCCGCGTACGAGGACGACGGCAAGCCCACCAAGGCGCTCGCCGGGTTCCTGCGCGGCAACGGCGCCTCGCCCGACGATGTCGTCAAGGCCGAGATCGACGGCCACGAGTACGTCACCGTCGTCAAGGAGGTTCCGGGCCGGACCTCTTCGCAGATCGCCGCCGACGTCGTCACCGCAACCGTCCGCGCTCTGCGGTCGGAGCGCAACATGCGGTGGGGCGATCCCGAGCTCAGCTACTCCCGGCCCATCCGCTGGATCGTCGCCCTCCTCGGCGAGGACGTCGTTCCCGTGGCGGTCTCCTCGCTGCGTGCGGGGCGCACCACCCGCGTGCTGCGCAAGGCCGAGCACGAGGAGCTGGAGGTGCCTGCCGCCGACGCCTACGCCGAGCTGATGCTCGAGCACGGCATCGTCGGTGACCGTGAGCAGCGCCGCGAGCTCGTCGCCAACGTTGCCGTCGGCGTCGCGCGTGACGTCGAGGGTCGCGTGGACGTCGAGGCCGAGGCCGACCTCGTCGACGAGATCACCGACCTCGTCGAGGACCCGCACCCCATCCTCGGCTCGTTCGAGGAGCGCTTCCTCGACCTCCCGACGGCCATCCTGACGACGGTCATGCGCAAGCACCAGCGCTACCTGCCGGTCGTCGACGCCAAGGGCGCGATGCTCCCGAACTTCGTCACCGTCGCCAACGGTCCGTGCGACCGCGACGCCGTGCGCGCGGGCAACGAGTCGGTCATCCGCGCCCGGTACGAGGACGCCGCGTTCTTCTGGCGCGCGGACCTCGAGGTGAGCCCGGAGGAGTTCCGCTCGCGCCTCGGCCAGCTCACCTTCGAGACCCGCCTCGGTTCCTTCGACGACCGCGTCAACCGCATCGCCGCCCTCGCCGACGTGCTCGTCGAGTCGTACGGCCTCGCCGACGACGACGCCGCCACCGCGCGTCGCGCCGCCGAGCTCGGCAAGTTCGACCTCGCCTCGCAGATGGTGGTGGAGCTGTCGTCGCTCGCCGGCACCATGGCGCGGGAGTACGCCGCGCGTGCCGGTGAGACCGAGGCCGTCGCACAGGCTGTCGCCGAGATGGAGATGCCGCGCACGGCAGCCTCGGCGGGACCGCAGAGCGTGCCGGGTGCCGTCCTGTCGCTCGCGGACCGGTTCGACCTGCTCACCAGCATGTACGCGATCGGCTCGATCCCCACGGGCACGTCCGACCCGTACGGCGTCCGCCGCACGGCGCTGGGCATCGTGCGCGTGCTGCGCGAGTTCCCGCAGCTCGACGCCGTCTCGGTGCCGGAGGGCATCGCCGCCGCCGCCCAGCGTCTGGAGTCCGACGGCATCAGCGTCGACCCGGCCGCGCTGGACCAGGCGGCGGAGTTCGTCCGCCAGCGCTACGAGCTGCAGCTGCTCGACGCCGGCACCCGGCACGAGCTCGTGCGAGCGGTGCTGCCGGCGGCCGACCGTCCTGCCCGGGCCGACGCCCTGCTCGCCTCGCTCACCGAGGCGCTGGCATCGGAGAACGGCGACGCCGTGCTGGCGGCCATCCAGCGCGCTCTGCGCATCCTCCCGCCCGACACGCCCACCAGCGACGTCGTGGGCGACACGGAGCCGGAGCAGGTGCTCGCCGACGAGGTGGCGCGCCTGGAGCGGGAGATGGCCGGGCGCGAGGGCGACGTCGCCCATCTGTTCGTGTCGGCCGGTGACCTGCCGGCCGTCGTCGAGCGGTACTTCGAGGACGTCCGCGTCATGGACCCGGACCCGGAGGTCAAGGCTGCTCGACTCGGTCTGCTGGCCCGGCTCGCGGCCGTCGCCGTGCCCGAGGTCGCCTGGACCGAGCTCTGATGAGTCTCGTCGCATCGGCTCTCGTTGCCGCCGACCCGAGCGGGCCACAGGACGGGCTCGCCGGGTTCTTCGTCGACCTCATGGAGCGGCTCGGCCTGCTCGGCGCGGCCATCGCCGTCGGCGCCGACAACCTGTTCCCGCCCATCCCGAGCGAGATCATCCTCCCGCTCGCGGGCTTTGCCGCGGCGCAGGGAACCTTCACGCTGTGGGGTGCGCTGTTCGCCACGACGGCGGGCTCGGTCATCGGGGCGATGGTCCTGTACTGGCTGGGTCGCGGCTTCGGCCGTGACCGCACCGTGTGGGTGTTCGAGAAGACCCCGCTGCTCAAGGTGAGCGACCTGGAGCGCACCGAGGCGTGGTTCGCCAAGCACGGCTACAAGGCCGTCTTCTTCGGCCGGATGATCCCCATCTTCCGCAGTCTCATCTCGCTGCCCGCCGGGGTCGAGAAGATGAGCTTCGGTGTGTTCGTGGTGCTCACGACCCTGGGGAGCGCCATCTGGAACTCCATCTGGGTGGGCGCCGGCTACCGCCTCGGCGCGGAGTGGGAGACGGTCGAGCCGTACGCCGACACGTTCCAGAAGATCGTCATCCTCGCCGTCGTCCTCGTGGTGGCGATCTTCGTGGTGGTCCGGGTGCGCGAGTACTTCCCCCGTCGTCGACGTCCCCGTCGCGACGTCTGAGGATGCGCGTCGCGTCGCTGCTGCCGTCGGCGACGGAGATCGTGCACGCACTGGGCCTGGAACGTCATCTGGTGGCGGTCACCTTCGAGTGTGACCAGCCGCCGACCGCCCGCGAGCGGTTCCGGGTGATCGTCTCGGGCCGGGACACGTCGGCCATGACGCCGGGCGAGATCGACGCCTACGTCCGCGAGCAGCGGACCGCCGGACGGGACCTCTACACGCTCGACGAGGGCGCGTTCGCCCAGCTCGCCCCGGACGTCGTGCTGACGCAGGACCTGTGCCGGGTCTGCGCGTTGCCCGCCGGTCAGGTGGATGTCGCGCTCGCGCACCTCCGCTGCCGGGCCGACGTCGTGACGCTCGACCCGTCCCGACTGGATGACGTCCTCGCAGACATCGTCCGCGTCGCTGCGGCCCTGGGCGAACCGGACCGGGCGGTGCCGGTCGTCGCGGACCTGCGAGCCCGCCTGGCCGCCGTGGCGCGGACGATCGAGGGCCGGTCTCGCCCGCGCACCACCGTCGTCGAGTGGGTGGACCCGCTGTTCTGCGGAGGTCACTGGATCCCCGACCAGGTGGTCGCCGCCGGAGGCGAGCCGGTAGGGATGCACCCGGCCACGGCGTCCGGACCCACGTCGTGGGACGCGCTGCGGCACACGCGGCCGGAGGTCGTCGTGGTGGCGCCCTGCGGGTACGGGCTCGAGGGTGCTGCGGAGCAGGCTCGCCTCGTGGCCGAACAGGTCCCTGACGCTCAGGTGTGGGCCATCGACGGCGACGCAGTCGTCGTCCGCCCGGGGCCGCGTCTCGTCGACGGTGTCGAGGCGCTGGCATCGATCCTGCACCCGGACGTCGTGCCGAGCTCCGCCCTCGTGGGGCGTGTGGTCTGATCGGTCCTCAGGTGCCGGTGGCGGCCGGACCGTCGGTGCGCTGTTCGATGATGTTCAGGCGGCCGTCGAGGCGGGCGAATCCGGCACGCATCTCGGTGCGGAGCTCGGTGAGGTCGTCCGTGAGGTCTGGCGAGGAAGGCGAAGATGCCCAGACCCGCGCCCGTGAACGCGACGAGTGTCGCGAGGTAGGTCGGATCCACGGTCTCCACGCCTTCAGTGTGCTCCGACCGGACCAGCGTGCCAAGAGATCAGGAACGGGTGAACCGAGCGAGCTGCTGGCTGTGGAGATCGCTCGCCCAGTGCCGAGGTGTGGACGGGCGAGGGTCGCCGCGCCCGAGGCGGAGCCACCTTGCCCGGCGTAGCCTCGGGACCATGAGCACCGCACAGCTTCCCGACGTCCCCACCCAGCTGTTCATCGCCGGTTCCTGGCGCGACGCCACCGGCGGTGCCACGTTCGGCGTGGACGACCCGGCCACCGGTCGCGAGCTGACGCGCGTCGCCGATGCCACCGTCGCCGACGGTGCCGCCGCGCTGGATGCCGCGGTGGCCGCCCAGGACGAGTGGGCCGCCACGGCGCCCCGTGACCGCGGGGAGATCCTGCGCACCGCGTTCGAGCTGGTGGGCGATCGGACCGAGGAGCTCGCCACGATCATGACCCTGGAGATGGGCAAGCCGCTCTCCGAGAGCCGTGCCGAGATCGGCTACGGGGTCGAGTTCCTGCGCTGGTTCTCCGAGGAGGCGGTCCGCATCTCCGGGCGGTACTCCGTGGCGCCGAACGGGGCCACTCGCCTGCTGACTCTCAAGCAGCCGGTCGGCCCGTGCTTGATGATCACGCCGTGGAACTTCCCGCTCGCCATGGGTACCCGCAAGATCGCCCCGGCCGTCGCGGCCGGGTGCACGATGGTGGTCAAGCCCGCCGGGCTCACCCCCCTCACGATGCTGTGGCTGGCCGACGTCCTCGCCGAGGCCGGGCTGCCCGACGGAGTGCTCAACGTCGTCACGACGTCCTCGACCGGTGAGGTCATGGAGCCGATCATCCGTGATCCGCGACTGCGCAAGCTCACGTTCACCGGCTCCACGGGAGTCGGTCGGTCGCTGGTCGAGCAGAGCGCCGAAGGACTGCTGCGCACGTCGATGGAGCTCGGGGGCAACGCACCCTTCGTGGTCTTCGACGACGCCGACCTGGACGCGGCGGTCGACGGGGCGATGCTCGCCAAGATGCGCAACCTCGGCGAGGCGTGCACCGCCGCCAACCGCTTCATCGTGCACGAGTCGGTGGCGCAGGAGTTCGGTCGGCGACTCGCCGAGCGGATGGGATCGATGACGGTGGGTGCAGGGCTCGACGACGACGTCGAGGTGGGCCCGCTGGTCGATGAGAAGCAGCGTGACTCCGTCGCCGAGCTCGTCGACGACGCCGTCGAGCAGGGTGCCGAGGTGCTGTGCGGCGGGCAGACGCCTGACGGTGAGGGCTGGTTCTACCCGCCGACTGTGCTCGCCGACGTCCCGGCGTCCGCGCGGGTGCGGACCGAGGAGATCTTCGGCCCGGTGGCGCCCATCTTCACCTTCGCCACCGAGGAGGAGGCATTGCGGATGGCCAACGACACCGAGTACGGCCTCGTGGCCTACGCCTTCACCCGCGACCACGCTCGCGTGGTGCGGGTCTACGAGGGTCTGCAGACCGGCATGGTGGGCATCAACCAGGGCGTCGTCTCCAACCCGGCCGCCCCGTTCGGCGGCATCAAGGCCTCCGGGTTCGGCCGGGAAGGCGGCGCCGAGGGCATCGAGGAGTATCTGGAGACCAAGTACGTCGGCCTGGCGCTCTGAACCGTCCCGCTCAGAGGAAGTCGAGCGGGTCGAACGTCTCGATCGGCACGATCCGCAGGCGCGGCAGCGTCTCCGTGAACGCCTCGACGTCGTGCTCGAGGTCGAGCAGCTCCAGACCGCGCGGCTCCAGCGCGTCGAAGCCGGAGTTGCGGAACTCGTCGAAGCCGATGACGGCCACCCGCCGCGAACCCTGCACGAGTGCCTCGACCTGGGGCAGGAAGTCGCCGTCGTTGCTGGCGAGGGCAACGTCGGCGTCACGGTCGGCGAGGGCCTCCATCGTGCGCTGGATGGCGATGTCGACGACCTTCTGGTCCGGGCGGCCGGACAGCGCCACGGGGCGGTAGCCCATCGCGGTGAGCGCCTGGACGAACGTCATGGGCAGCTCGTGGTGGTTCACCGCCAGGAAGAACAGTCCGCGGACGGGCTGGTCCCAGTGCTCCTCGGTGAAGCGCAGCAGACGGTCCCACCGGGGTCGCTCCGCGGGCTGCGGTCGGCGTCCGAGGATCGACGATCCGAGCGTCGCATCGATGTTCTCGCCGTCGACGAGCAGGTAGCTGGTGCGCTCGGGGTCCATGGCGTGAGCCTACGACGGACTCAGAGCGGGACGTCGGCCCGGCGGGTGTCCGGCCGACGCCGCTGCTGGGTGAACTGCTCGGCGTAGAGGCGGGCGTACAGGCCCTCCGGGTCGGCGATGAGCTCCTCGTGGGTGCCTCGCTCGACGACGCGTCCGTCCACGAGGCCGAAGATGACGTCGGCGTTGTGGATGGTGGAGAGCCGGTGCGCGATGGCGATCGTGGTGCGGTCGTCGGTGGCCCGCTCGAGCGCCTCCTGCACGAGCCGCTCCGTCTCGGTGTCGAGGGCCGACGTGGCCTCGTCGAGGATGAGGATGCGCGGGTCCTTGAGCAGCACCCGCGCGATGGCGAGGCGTTGCTTCTCCCCACCGGAGAGTCGGTACCCGCGTTCGCCGGTGATGGTGGCGTACCCGTCGGCGAAGCTCATGATCCGGTCGTGGATGTTGGCGTCGCGGGCGGCCGCCTCGATCTCCTCGTCGCTCGCGTCGGGTCGGGCGTAGGCGAGGTTGTCGCGGATGGTGCCGTGGAACAGGTACGGCTCCTGCGTCACCATGCCGACGGTGTCGGCGAGCGAGTCCATCGTGAGGTCACGGACGTCGTGCCCGTCCACGAGGACGGCACCCCGGGTGACGTCGTAGAAGCGTGGCACGAGGTAGGTGGCGGTGGTCTTGCCCGAGCCGGACGGTCCGACGATGGCTGCGAGCTGTCCTGGCTCCACGCGAAGCGACACGCCGGACAGTGCCCAGTGGTCCCCGTCGGCGCGGATCTCCGGGCGCTCGGCGTCCCCGAACCTCGACGTCTCCACCGCACCCGACAACGCTCGCGGCTCGGGGTAGCGGAACCACACGTCGCGCAGCTCGACCTCGCCCCGGGGTCGGGGGCCGAGAGGGACGGCGTCGGGCTTCTGGGTGATGGCCGGGCGCAGGTCGAGGTACTCGAAGATGCGGCGGAACAGCGCGAGCGACGTCTGCACGTCGAGCGTGACGCGCATGAGCTGCAGCAGCGGCATCTGGAGCCGCGCCTGCAGCGTGGTGAACGCGACGAGCGTCCCGGCGGTGAGTGCGGCGTCGCCGCCCGGGACGCGCCCCGCGGCCATGAGCCCCGCCGCGAGGTAGATGAGCGCCGGCGTGATCGCGAAGAACGTCTGGACGGTGGCGAAGAACGTCCGTCCGGTCATCGCCTGGTCCACCTGCAGACGGACCTGCTCGCGGTTGGAGGCCCGGTAGCGCTCGGTCTCGGCGTCCGCGCGGTTGAAGACCTTGGACAGCAGGATCCCGGAAACGCTGAGCGCCTCCTCGGTGATCGCCGTCATCTCCGAGAGCGACTCCTGTGACTTGCGCGCCAGCCGTTGACGCCGCTTGCCCACCTGCAGCTGCACCGCGACGAAGATCGGCATCAACACGAGGGCGAGGATGGTCAGTTGCCAGGACAGCAGCACCATCGCGATGAACGCCGCCGCCACGGTGACGGTGTTCTGCAGGATCGTCGTGGCGGTGTCGGTGAGGACGGTGCGCACCCCGGCGACGTCGTTGGCGAGCCGGGACTGGATGGCGCCGGTCTTGGTGGCGGTGAAGAACGCCAGCTCCATCTTCTGCAGGTGCTCGAAGAGCGAGCCGCGCAGATCGGCCATCGCGGAGTTGCCGACCGTCGACGTCAGCCAGTTCTGACCGACGGAGATGAGCGCGGTGACCACCGGGATCGCGCACATCGCCACGACCAGCCAGGTGAGGAGCTGCAGGTCGGGTCCCGACCCGTCCGTGGGGAACAGTGCGTCGTCGAAGACCGCCTTGGTCAGGAACGGGACGACGGAGGTGAGGGCGGCCGACACGACGACGGCCACCCCGACCAGCACGAGCTGCCCGCGGTACGGGCGCAGCAGCGACGCGATCCGGCCCAGGACGGGGCGCTGGTCCGCTCGGATCTCGGACTCGTCGAGGTGGGTGATCGTGACGCCGCGTGGCATCAGGCGTCGACGCGCGAGAGCACCAGCTCGTCGCGCACGGTGATGAGCTCGGGGGTCCCCCAGACGCCGGCGTCGGTACGGAGCATGGCCCACAGGCGCAGCGCGTTGGGGTTCGGCACGAGGGTGGCATCGACGGTCAGCTCGAACGGCGTGTGCGACTCGGTGGCCGGCGCGGCCATGCCGGCCAGCACGTCACCGTCCTTGGCGACGAGCTTGACGCTCAGCACACCGGCCGCCGGCGGCTCGTCGTGGTCGCGGATGGTGGCGGTACCGGTGACGGACAGGACGGCGTCGGGGGTCTCGGTGCTCATGGCCCGACCCTAGTTCAGGTCCTGCTGGGCCACCGCGTCGTCGAAGCGTGTGGCCGGCCGCGAGAGCAGCGTCTCGACGTCGGGGCTGACGGCCGCGAGCTCACCGTCGCGGATCGCGGTGTAGGTGCTGATCCAGGCGTCCATCTGCCAGTCCGGCGCGCGGTAGTGCGCTCGGCTGGCGCGAGCCTCCTCCTCGCTCTCCTCGACGTAGCGGTAGGAGCGGCCGGTCACGGCACTCAGCCGCCGGGCGACCTCATCCAGCGTGAGCGACTCCGGCCCGGTGAGGTCGTAGGCACGGTTCGCGTGGACGGCGGGGTCGGCCAGGACGGTGGCCGCGACGGCCGCGACGTCGTGCTGGGAGACGGCGGCGACGCGCCCGTCTCCTGCCGGCCCGCGGATCACTCCCGCCTCGTCGGCGAAGTAGGGGAAGACCTCGGCGTAGAAGCTGTCGCGCAGGAAGGTGTACGTGAGGCCGGCGTCGCGGATGGCCTGCTCGGTCGCACCGTGGTCGCGGCCGAGGGTGAACGTCGACGCGGGCGAGGCGCCGACGAAGGAGGTGTAGACGACGTGCTGCACGCCCGCCTCGGCTGCGGAACGCACGAAGGACCGGTGCTGCTCGAGCCGGTCGGCGTCCTCGCGTCCGGACACGAAGAGGACGACGTCGATGCCGTCCAGTGCCGCACGCGTCCCGGCGGGATCGGCGTAGTCGCAGACGGCGGTGCTCAAGCCGGTCTGCTCGATCCGCTCCGGTCGGGGGGCGAGCAACCTCGGCTCGTGTCCGGAGGAGAGCAGGAGCGAGGTGGTGAGGCGCCCGACGGCCCCCGTGGCCCCGGTGACGGCGATGGTGGTCATGTCCAGAAGAACCGCGGACGCGCTCGGGGTGTTCCCGGCCCGGCGGCGTGGGTAGGTTCGTGGCGTGCAGCCACCGGCGAGCGACGCGGTCAGGACGTACCGCTACCTGCGACTGGCGCTCGTCGGCCTCGCCGCGATGCTGGCCGCGGGTCTGGTGATCGAGTGGCTCGCCACCGGCGCTGCCTGCTGGCAGCCATCCATCAGCAGCTACGCCCACACCCCTGCCCGGGAGGTGTTCGTCGGTTCCCTCGTGGCCTCGGGGGTGTGCATGATCGTGATCAAGGGTGTCACCGAGACCGAGGACGTCCTGCTGAACGTCGCGGGCATGCTCGCGCCGGTGGTGGCCTTCGTGCCCACCACGGACGTCGGGACGTGTCGGTCCGCGACCTGGCCGGCGGGCGACGACGCGCCGGCCGTCGAGAACGGCGTCTGGGCACTCCTCCTGGCCGGACTGGTCGGCATCGCGGTGGCCGTCGCATCCCGCCGTGGGGTGGACGTCACGCCTGACGTGGCTCGCGCGCACCGCGTCGGACTCGGCGTCGCCGGCGTCGTGCTGGTGGGGTTCGCGGCGTGGTTCGTGCTCGGAAGGGCGTCGTTCGTGGCCGGTGCGCACTACGTGGCAGCGGTCGCGATGTTCGCCTGCATCGTCGCCGTGGTGCTGGTGAACGCCAAGGGCCTCGACCAGGTACGCGGCGGGCCGGGTCGGATGAGTGCCCGCAACCGGTACACCGCGATCGCGGCGCTGATGGTGGGCTCCGTCGTCGTGGTCGGCGGACTCGGCTGGTGGTTCGGCTGGGACTACACGGTGCTGTGGGTGGAGGCCCTGCTCCTCCTCGGGTTCGCGACCTTCTGGATCCTGCAGACCCGTGAGCTGTGGAACCACGGGGTGCGGCCGATCCCGTCCTCGCGGGCCTGAGGGCTACGGCTCGCCTCGTAGGCTCGCGGCATGCAGTTCACGCAGGGCGCCCCGCGTCGGGCGGTCGTCATGGTGGTGTGGTTCGTCGGCGCCCTGTGGGTGCTGGAGATCGTGGACGCCGTGCTGCCGCTGCGCATGGACGCCTACGGCATCCGGCCGCGGGACACCGGTGCGCTGGAGGGGGTCGTCCTGGCTCCGCTGCTGCACCTCGGCTTCGGGCACCTGATCTCCAACACCGTCCCACTGCTCGTCATGGGCTTCTTCCTCGGTCTGTCCGGACTGCGCACGTTCGTCTCCGTGACGGCGGTCGTCTGGCTCACGAGCGGTCTCGGGACGTGGCTCGTCGGCCAGTCCGGGAGCGTGCACATCGGAGCCTCCGGCATCGTCTTCGGCTGGCTCGTCTACCTCATCGTCCGCGGGCTGGTGGCTCGCGACGGCGCCCAGATCGTGCTCGGCGGCATCATGCTCATCGTCTACGGCGGCACCCTCTGGGGCGTCCTGCCGGGCCAGGTCGGCGTCTCGTGGGAGGCCCACCTGTTCGGCGCCGTCGGGGGTCTGCTGGCCGCGTTCGTCGTGGGGGAGCGACGCCGTCCGCGTCAGGATCCGACGTGGGCGTGAGACCCGTGGTGCGTCCGGCGGCCCTCGCCGACGACGCCGCGCTCCTCGACATCGACCAGCGCACGTGGAGCCCTCGATGGACTCCGGCCCTCGAGCCCGACTGGACGCGACGACGCCGCTTCTTCGCAGGTGACGACGGTCCGGGCGGCTTCCTGGTGGCCGAGCTCGAGGGGGTCGTCGTCGGCTACGTGGCACTGCACCAGGACATCGACCTGCCGTCGCACGCGCACGTGCTCACGCTCGACGGTCTCGCGGTCCTCCCCGCCGCGCAGGGCCGCGGAGTCGGACACGTGCTCGTGGATGCAGCCGTCGCCCGCGCCGGTGAGCGTGGCGCCCGCAAGGTGACGCTTCGCGTGCTCGCGAACAACGATGTCGCCCGACGTCTCTACGAACGGTGCGGGTTCGAGGTCGAGGGGGTCCTGCGCGGCGAGTTCCACCTGGACGGGCGTGACGTCGACGACGTCCTCATGGCTCGGCCGGTCAGCGTCCCTTGACGCTCTCCTGCCAGATCTCGGCCCGCTTGCGGGCACCCTCGAGATAGGCGCGGCTGGAGCGCTGCGCGCCCTCGATGAAGACCTGCGCGGAGATCTGGGTGAAGCTGGGGTAGAGGTGTGACCTGATCTTCCGGCCCCGTTGTGTGATGCGTTGGGTCAGACCGGTGTCCTCCCCGGTGCTCTCCAGCGCCGTCGCGATGGCGGTGAGCGCCTCTTCCTCGTCCTCGGAGAGCGTCTGTCCCTGGTCGCGCAGGTCGCGGGTCTGCTGCTGCATGGCGTCACGTTCGGCGCGGGCGGTCTCCCTGGTCTCCTCGGCCCAGTCGCGCCACTGCTTCATCAGCTCCTCGCGCTGCTCCCGCATGATGCGGCGGAGCTCGTCGCCGCTCGAGGCGTGCGTGTACGTGCCGTTGCCGGCCTCGGCCACGTCCTTCAGGGCCTTCTGCTCGGCGTCCTTGACGTCGAAGCCGATGATGTTGACGACCGCCTTCGCATCGGTGTCCACGAGGGCCTCGGCCTCCGCGGCGGGGTCGCCGCCGCAGGTCTCCTCGCCGTCGCTCACGACGTAGACCAGCGTGTCCGTGCTGCTGTCGGTGGCAGTCAGCTCCTCACGCGCCTCCTCGAGCGCGAGGGCGATAGGAGTGAACCCGGTGGGGCCGAAGGAGTCCAGCGCCGTGTCGAAGCGCCCCTCGTCGTACGCGTCGAGCGGGTAGACGGCCTCGGTGGTCGAGCACGAGCGCTCCTTGTCCGCCTCCTTGTTGCTTCCCGTGTGCCCGTACGCCCGCAGGGAGACGGCGGCATCGTCGGGGAGCCGGCCGACGAAGTCGCGGACGGCCTCCTTGGCCAGGTCGATCTTGCGCTCGCCGCCGACGCGTTGACGCATGCTGCTGCTGGCGTCGAACAGCACCTGCACGTTGAGCCCGACGGCCTCCTCCTCAGCGACCTCGCCGTCCTCGGGCGATCCGTCCGGCCGCTCCCCGGCATCGGTGAAGTCCGCCTCGAACGTGTCGAGGTACTCCTGGTAGGGCCGGAAGTCCGCGGCGGCGCGGTCGAGCAGCGAGTGGAAGAGGTCGTCGCCCTCGACGCCGTCCTCCATCTGCTGCTCCAGGTGCTCGACGATCTCGTCACGGTCCTGCTCGGCGTCGAGGTCGCCCGGCTCGGCTCGCAGCAGCTCGGCCGTGTCGTCGGTGGCGAACCGGGTGGGATCGGAGGTCTCGGCCTCGGCCTCGGCCTCGGCCGGTGCGTCGGAGGAGCAGGCGACGAGGGAGAGGGCGAGCACAGCGGCGCCCAGCCCGGTCGAGAACGGTCGGCCAGGTCGCCGGTGCATCAGGTCATCCCCCAGAGGTGTGCGACGTCAGCTGGTGCGCGGCCCAGTCTAGGAAGTCCGGCTCCGGGAGCGAGCGGGGCTCACGCGATGGTGTCGGGCAGCAGGGCCCGGAGATCGTGCAGATGACGCTCCGAGCGGACCACGACGCCCGCACCGATCCACACGCCGACGGAGCGACCGGGGTCGCCCAGCTCGGGGATCCACTCGGCCATCCACGCGGAGACGGCCTCGGGCAGGCCGTCCGGAGCCACTCGCTGGACGACCACGCGGGCGGGGGTCTCGACGAGGCCGAGGTCGTGGTCGGACGCGGCCGCCACGAGGACCTGGCCGTAGGCGTCGGAGGGCAGCATGCTGAGCAGCGACTGCATGCACGGCAGCTCGGCGACGCTGCCGGCGATCAGCACGTGCTGCACGGGGGTGCGACGACGATGGGACCTCACGCGGTCAGTATAGGCTTACCTACACTGACCGCGTCAGGGGTGTGACCCAATCGAC
>JBQGDU010000464.1:0-2411 GCA_052039245.1 Aeromicrobium sp.
GTGGGGCAGCGGTCCGCAGCCGTCCGCGACGCCACTGGCCGTGCACCACGAGCGCCGCGACCACGGTCCCGAGAGGGCCCATCGCGAGGTCGCCCAGCGTGTCGGCGTAGACCCCCGACTTCTCGGTGGCGTCACTGAGGAAGGCGAAGTACTCGGCGATCTCCCACGCGACGGCCGCGGTGACGCCGAAGGCCAGTGCTCGCTCCAACGTCGCAGCCAAGGACGCCCCGTGGTGCAGCGTCAGCAGCAGGACGGCGGCCACCAGGAGGCCGTTGTTCTGGAAGTGCATCCAGTCGTCGAACCACCAGATGGTGTCGTACAGGTCGAGCCGGTTGCCGAGGATGTCGGTGAAGCAGGTGACGGTGACCAGGAGGTCGGCGAGCCAGGGGAACGACGCCCGGTCGGACCAGAAGAAGTACCAGATGACCGGGATCGTGAAGGAGAGCAGGGGATAGGCCACGGCACGCAGCCCGGCCGCCTTGTCCTCCATGTTGCCCAGGTCGGGGTAGGTGATCGCCACCGCCAGGAGCACGAGCAGCGCCATCTTGGCGCCGATGTCGAGCAAGCGGATCAGTTGCGGGGTGTCGTGCCGGATGGCCTCATGGGGCGGGGGGACCATCCGTCGACCCTATCCGGGGCCGCACTCTAGGCTCGGACCATGCCCTCGCTGCGTGACGTCGTCGCCGTCCTGGACCAGCTCTACGACCCTCGATGGGCCGACGGCTGGGATGCCGTGGGCACGGTCGCCGGGGACCCGGATGCGGAGGTCCGGCGGATCCTGTTCGCCGTCGACCCCGTGCAGGTCGTGGTCGACGAGGCCGTCGACTGGCAGGCCGACCTCGTGGTCACCCATCACCCTCTGTACCTCAAGGGCGTCACGTCCGTCGCCGCCACGACGCCGAAGGGCAAGGTGGTCCACGACCTCCTCACGCACGGCATCGCCCTGCACACCTGCCACACCAACGCGGACAGTCCGCCCCTCGGCGTCTCCGAGGCGATGGCCCTCGCACTCGGACTCACCGACGTCCGTCCTCTCGAGCCCGCCGCCGACGCCATCGACACCTGGGTGGTCTACGTGCCGCGTCCGGATGCCGCGGCGGTGGCGTCGGCCATGCACGACGCGGGAGCCGGCGCCGTCGGTGACTACGACCGGGTCTACTTCTCCTCCGAAGGGGTCGGGTCCTTCCGGCCACTGGACGGCGCCGCCCCGGCCATCGGCGCGGTCGGCGAGGTCGAGCGGGTGGAGGAGGCCCGTCTGGAGATGGTGGCGCCTCGTCGACTGCGCGAGAAGGTCCGGGCCGCGCTGCGAGCCGCCCACCCGTACGAGGAGGTGGCACACCACGTGCTCGAGATCGACGCCGGCCCCACCGGTCGCGGGAGCGGACGCATCGGCGTGCTCCCGGAGCCGATGACGTTGCGTGCCTTCGCCGCGCAGGTCGTCTCCCGGCTGCCCGATCACCACGGCGCCACCCGGGTGGCCGGCGACCCGGACCAGGTCGTCAGCACCGTGGCCCTGTGCGGCGGCTCCGGCGACTTCCTGCTCGGGGCGGCCGACGCCGCGGGGGCCGACGTCTACGTCACCTCCGACCTGCGCCACCATCCCGTGAGCGAGCACCGGGAGGCCCGCTCCGCCTGTGCCGTCGTCGACGTCCCGCACTGGGCCGCCGAGTGGACCTGGCTGCCGGTCGCCGCGCGTGAGGTGGCGGGCCGGCTGGGCGATACGGTGGAGACCCGGGTCTCGACCGTCGTGACCGATCCGTGGACGCTGACCCTCGCCGGTCCGTCCACCACCAGTTGAAGGAGACCGTCCTGAACGCCGACCCCGCCGCCCAGCAGGCACTGCTCGACGTGCAGGCCCAGGACTCGCGGCTCGCCCAGCACGCCCAACGTCGGCGTTCGCTGCCCGAGCACGAGCGCATCGTCGATCTCACCGAGCAGATCACCGAGGTCAACGGTCGCCGAGTGGAGGCCGACACCTCCGTCGCCGACCTCTCTCGCGCCCAGAGCAAGGCCGACGCGGAGGTCGAGCAGGTCAAGGCCCGCAAGGTCCGCGACGAGGACCGGCTCAACTCCGGAGCCGTCTCCAACCCCAAGGACCTCGAGAGCCTGCAGCACGAGCTCGTCGCACTCGAGCGCCGCATCGGCACCCTCGAGGACGAGGAGCTGGAGGTGATGGAGCGGCTCGAGGAGGCGCAGACCGGTCTGGCCGCCATCACGTCCGACCTCGAGGCGCTGCGCACCGAGCTGGCCCAGGTCGAGACCGCACGTGACACCGCCATCGCCGAGATCGACGAGCGTGTCGCCGACGCCGAGGCGGACCGCGCGCTCGTGGTGGACCGGGTCCCCGACGACCTGCTCGCCCTCTACGACAAGGTGCGCGAGCAGTACGGCGGCCTCGGCGCCGCCGCCCT
>JBQGDU010000465.1:0-3726 GCA_052039245.1 Aeromicrobium sp.
GAGCTGACCGCGTACGAGGGTGTCCCGCACCTGATCACCCCGATCATCACGAACCCCAAGAAGGCCGCCGAGGCGCTGCAGTGGGTCGTGCGGGAGATGGACCTGCGTTACGACGACCTGTCCAACTTCGGCTTCCGGCACATCGACGACTTCAACAAGGCGGTCCGTGCGGGCAAGGTCACCGTGCCACCGGGCAGCGAGCGCGAGCTCACGCCCTACCCCTACCTGCTCGTGGTGGTGGACGAGCTCGCCGACCTGAGGATGGGGGCGCCGCGCGACGTCGAGGACTCGGTCGTCCGCATCACGCAGCTGGCCCGCGCCGCCGGCATCCACCTGGTGCTCGCCACGCAGCGGCCCAGCGTCGACGTCGTCACGGGTCTCATCAAGGCCAACGTCCCGAGCCGTCTCGCGTTCGCCACCAGCTCTCTCGCCGACAGCCGGGTCATCCTCGACCAGCCGGGCGCGGAGAAGCTCGTCGGCCAGGGCGACGGCCTCTTCCTGCCGATGGGCGCCAACAAGTCCCTGCGACTGCAGGGAGCCTGGATCAACGAGTCGGAGATCCAGGACATCGTCAAGCACTGCAAGGAACAGCTGCAGCCCTCCTACCGCGAGGACGTCACTGCACCGCAGCAGGCGTCCCGTGAGCTCGACGACGACATCGGCGATGACATGGACCTCGTGCTGCAGGCCGTCGAGCTCGTCGTGACGACGCAGTTCGGCTCGACGTCCATGCTGCAGCGCAAGCTGCGCGTCGGCTTCGCCAAGGCCGGGCGCCTGATGGACATCATGGAGAGCCGCGGTGTCGTCGGGCCGAGCGAGGGCTCCAAGGCCCGTGACGTCCTCATCAAGCCCGACGACCTGGAGGACGTGCTCGCGTCCATCCAGGTCGGATGAGAGGACGACTGATGAAGCACGACGACGACCTCGTGGACGAGCAGATGCCCGAGGGACTGTTCGAGGTGCGCAGGAGGGCCTCGGTCTACATCGCTGCGGCACTCGTCCCGCTCGCGCTGGCCGGTGGCTTCGGCTGGTTCGCGTGGTCCGTGCCGCAACCGTGGTGGTGGCTGCCGTGCGGCGTGTTCGCCCTCGTGTTCCTGCTCGCGCTGCCGGGCCTCCTGGACCTGCGCACACCGCTGTTCGTCGCGGACCAGCACGGCATCCGGCTGCGCAGGGGGCGTCAGTGGGTCGGTCTGCTGTGGAGCGAGATGGCCGGGATCTACGTCGAGCCCCGCATCGGGCGCCACGATCCGTGCGTCAAGGTCGTGAGCCCCGACGGCTCGAGCATCGTCCGGGCCCCGCTGGGCTTCACGACGACGGTCTCGGTGGGCGAGGCGGAGGTCCAGCTGGCGCGCCGGCAGAGCGCTGCCGCATACTGAAACGTCCCCCGAGACGTCCTCCTCGACGTCCTGCGCCACGCGAAAGGCCTCTATGCAGTCGGCCGAGTCCCCTCCCAGCAACCTCAACATCGCCAACGCCCTCACGGTGCTGCGCATCGTCGGCGTCCCGGTCTTCGGTTGGTTGCTCCTCACCCAGGGCGGCGAGAGCATCGCGATGCGGGTGTGGGCCTTCGTGGCCTTCGCCCTGCTGATGATCACCGACCGGATCGACGGTGACCTCGCCCGAAGTCGCAACCTCGTCACCAACTTCGGCAAGTTGGCCGACCCCATCGCCGACAAGGCGCTCACCGGCATGGCGTTCGTCGGGCTCGCCATCATCTTCGACACCTGGTGGTTCTGGACCGCGATCATCCTGATCCTGATCCGCGAGTGGGGCATCACCGTCATGCGGTTCTTCATCAAGAAGTACGGCGTCATGCCCGCGAGCCAGGGTGGACGGATCAAGACGACCCTGCAGGCCCTCGCCATCGGCGGGTACGTCCTGCCGCTGGAGCTGTGGGACACCACCGCGAGCAACGTGCTTCTCGTCCTCACCCATCTGGTCTTCGTGGCCGCCTTCGCCATCACGATGGTGACGGCCGTGCAGTACGTGCTCGACGCCCGACGGATCAGGGCGGAGCAGAAGGCCGCGGCCTGATGCGCCTGAAGGGTCGGTCGTGATGGCCACCCTCGCGGAGGAGGCGGTCGCTGCGCTGCTGAGGTCCGGGCACCGGGCCGCCACCGCGGAGTCGCTCACCGGCGGGCTGCTCTGTGCGGCCCTCGTCGACGTCCCCGGCGCCTCACAGGTGGTAGCGGGAGGGATCATCGCCTACTCGCCCGACGTGAAGGTCGACGTCCTCGGGGTCGACCAGCGCGTCATCGCCGAGCGTGGCACGGTCGACCCGGAGACGGCGCGACAGATGGCCCGAGGTGCCCTGGCGGTGGTCCCGGGCGCGACGCTGGCCCTCTCCACGACGGGCGTGGCCGGGCCCGACTCCAGCGAGGGACGGCCGCCGGGCACCGTGTACGTGGCGGTGGCCGATGCCGCGGGGGTCGTCGTCGAGCAGCTCGCGCTCTCGGGGGACCGACGCCGGATCCGCGAGCAGACCGTCGCGGCGGCGCTGCGGGTGCTGGTCGCGAGGGTGCGTTGATCACAGTCCACCGCGTGCGGCCTGGGCATCTCCCGCGCCCGGACGACAAGGCTTGGGGGCACCGCCCGCGAGCGAAGCGAGTGGGGGAGGGCCGAAGCCAGACCGGCCGTCGTCACGCGAGGACCGAGACCGCGGTCAGCCGGGATGCGGTGGCGTCCAGACGCTGCAGGGGATTGATCACCGTGCCCTAGGGTGGGGGAAGAAACCCGACCCGGCGGACGTTGACCTCCGCATCGGGGCGAGAACCGGAGGTGCGCGATGACCACGATGCGACAGCTCGTCGGTGAGGTGCTGCGCGCCCGTCGGCTCGCTCAGGGCCTCACGCTGCGCGACGTCTCCTCCCGCGCGAGGGTCAGCCTCGGCTACATCTCCGAGGTCGAGCGTGGCCAGAAGGAGCCCAGCTCCGAGCTGCTCGCCGCGCTCGCCGCAGCACTCGAGGTCCCCCTGAGCAAGCTTCTGCTCGACGTCAGCGCGCTGCTGGCGCTGGAGGAGGCCACCGACCTCGCCAGCGTCTCCTCCATCGCTCCCGACGTGGAGGCCTCCGCGGCCTGACGCACGACGCCCGTCCGTCCCTCGGGGACCGACGGGCGCCGCCCGGCCGGCTCAGGAGTGCTTGTCGGCGTTCGCCTCGATCGACTCGCGGAGCCACTGGGCGAGTCCCGGCACGTGCTCGTCGTACGTCGCGGCGAACCGCGCGTCGTCGGTGAGCAGCGACGCCACCTGGCGCTGCAAGCAGTGGTCGGCGTCGTAGAACCGGTTCAGGCTCGCCCGGTGTTGCTCGGCCACCGCGTCAGCGGACGCCGAACCGGGTTCGGCCCCGGACGTGAAAGCAGCGACGGCCGCCTCGACGAGCGCGTCGGCCTCGGCCTTCACCTCCAGCCAGTCCTCCTTGGTGTACTGCGCCGTCCGCTCCTGCGACTGTGCCCACGCCGGGGTGTCTCCCCAGCGCTGCTCCGCCTCGGCTTGATATCCGGGATTCCACGACTCGCCGAAGACCTCGAGCTGCTCCTCGGGCGTGAGCTTGATTCCTGACATGTGTGCCTCCATCTCTCGTTCGACGGCCGCCACCATCGCGCGCATCCGCTCCAGACGCTCGGTCAGGAGACGGTGCTGCGTGCGCAGGTGAGCCGCCGGGTCGGTGTCGCCGTCCAGGAGGACGGTGACGTCGTCGAGTCCGAACCCGAGGTCGCGGTAGTAGA
>JBQGDU010000466.1:0-1907 GCA_052039245.1 Aeromicrobium sp.
GCCTCCTCGCACCAGGACGGCCTCGCCACGACCGCCTTCCCGACCAACTCCGGGACCGGCTCGATCGAGGCGATGGAGGCATCCGCACCCCTGCGCGTCCTGCGCAAGGAACTGCGCGCCGACTCCGGGGGGCCCGGTACCTACCGGGGCGGCATGGGTCAGGTGATCGAGGTCCAGAACCCCACAGCACGTCCCGTGCAGGTCGGGCTCCTCGGCGACCGTCAGGCCCATCCCGCGCGCGGTGTGCTCGGCGGGGGCGACGGGGCGGTCGCCACGGCGTTCCTCGGATCCGGGAACCCGGTGCCGTTGAAGACCGTGACCGTGCTGCCGCCCGGTGAGTCGATCACCATCTGCTTCCCCGGCGGGGGCGGCTACGGAGACCCGGCCGGACGCGACCCGGACCGGCACGCCCACGACCTCGCCATGGGCTACGTGACCGAAGGAGAGCACCGATGAGCGCTCGGATCGGTGTGGACGTCGGAGGGACGTTCACCGACCTGCTGCTGCACGACCCGGAACGGGGCGTGACCTGGAACGGCAAGCTCCCGACGACGCCCCACGCACCTCACGAGGCCATCGTCGAGGGCGTCGAGAGGATCCTGCGTGAGACGCAGACGCGGCCCGCGGACGTCTCAGGGGTCGTCCACGGCACCACGCTCGTGACGAACACGGTGCTGGAGCGCACGGGGGCGCGCGTCGGCTTCCTGACCACCCGCGGGTTCCGTGACGTGCCGGAGATGGGTCAGGAGACCCGCTTCGACACGACCGACCTCTTCGCGCGCCCCGCACCGCCCCTGGTGCCACGTGACATGCGCCGCGAGGTGCGAGGGCGCCTCGCCGTCGACGGCACCGAGATCGAGCCGCTCCACGACGAGGACGTGCTGACGCAGATCGCCGCGCTGGTCTCCAGGGGCGCCGAGGCGCTCGCCGTGTGCCTGCTGCACTCCTATGCCGACCCCGTCCACGAGAGACGGGTCCGCGAGCTGGCCGCCAAGGAGTTCCCCGACCTTCTGGTGACCCTCTCCGCCGACGTCGCGCCCGTCATGCGCGAGTACGAGCGAGGCAACACCGCCACCATGAACGCCTACGTCCAGCCGATGATGGCCGCCTACCTGCGCACGCTCCGACAGGAGCTGACCCGCGTCGGCATCGATGCTCCCCTGCGGATCATGCTGTCCGGTGGTGGCATCACCACTGTCGAGCAGGCCGAGGCGTACCCCGTCCGGCTCCTCGAGTCGGGCCCGGCCGCCGGGGCGATCGCAGCGGCCGCGGTGGCCCGGTCGGTGGACCTGGACCGGGTGATCTCCTTCGACATGGGTGGCACCACGGCCAAGATGGCCGTGGTCCACCACGGCCGGGCACAGGTGAGGCACGACTTCGAGGCCGGCCGGGTCGACAAGTTCAAGCCCGGCTCCGGACTGCCGGTCCGGCTCACCGTCGTCGACATGATCGAGATCGGTTCCGGCGGCGGGTCGATCGCGAGGCGCGACCCCCTGGGTCTGCTGAAGGTGGGCCCCCGCAGCGCCGGTTCCGTGCCCGGCCCCGTCGCCTACGGCCGCGGTGGCGCCGACCCGACCGTGACGGACGCCGACACGCAGCTGGGACTCCTCGACCCGGCCGGGTTCCTGGGCGGTGAGATGCGGCTCGACCTCGACGGCGTCGAGGGGTGCCTGCGCGACGGCATCGGTGCGGAGCTGCACCTCTCCCCCGTCGAGGCCGCGGTCGGCATCGAGAAGGTCGTGACCGAGAGCATGGCGGCGGCCACCCGCATGCACCTGGCCGAGAAGGGGCTCGACCCGGGCGACCACGCTCTCCTCGCCTTCGGCGGCGCCGGTCCTGTCCATGCCTACGCCCTGGCGAAGGCGCTCAAGATCCGACGGGTCGTGGTCCCGATGCGCGCCGGCGTC
>JBQGDU010000467.1:0-1733 GCA_052039245.1 Aeromicrobium sp.
GTCGGCCACCACCGGCGGCGCGTGCACGGGCTCGGGTATCGCCCCCACCCAGATCACCCGCGTCATCGGCATCGTGAAGGCGTACGCGACGCGCGTCGGCGAGGGTCCGTTCCCCACCGAGCTCTTCGACGACGACGGTGAACGGCTGCGGGTGAACGGCGGCGAGTTCGGCACGACGACGGGCCGCCCTCGCCGGTGCGGCTGGTACGACGCTCCTGTGGCCCGGTACGCCGCGCGCATCAACGGCGTCACCGACTTCGTCCTCACCAAGCTCGACGTCCTCACCGGATGGGACCGCATCCCGGTCTGCGTCGCCTACGACGTCGATGGCGAGCGCGTGGACGAGATGCCCACGACGCAGACCGGCTTCCACCACGCCAAGCCGATCTACGAGTACTTCGACGGGTGGCACGAGGACCTCTCCGGCTGCCGCGAGTTCTCCGACCTGCCGCAGACGGCCCAGGACTACGTGCTCGCGCTGGAGAAGATCAGTGGCTCGCGGATCTCCGCGATCGGCGTCGGGCCGGACCGTGAGCAGACGATCGTGCGACACGACCTCCTCTGACCGGGCCCCGTCCTCGGGTCAGCGGGTGGCGTCCTCCCACGTCCGCAGGTAGGTCTCGGCTCCCGCGGCCATGTCGGCGCGGAGGTCCTCGCCGCCGAGCCGCCCGATGCTCTCGATCCAGTCCGGCAGCATGCCGTAGTGGGCGACCCCGTCGGTGTTGTAGTCCCAGACCCGCTCACCCGTCACCTGGCGATCGACCACCGAGCCGTCCGCGGCGGTGAACGGGTACTCGATCTCGGCGCCCTCACCGGGAGGCCCGGGCGTGCCCCCGAAGCCGTTCATGTCCGACCCGAACCCGATGCCGACCCCGTGCTCGTCCAGCAGCGGCTTGGAGCGTCGCCAGTCCTCGACGAACTCGTCGGCGGTGTGTCCGTACGGGGTCGCGAAGCCACCCAGGGCGAAGACCCGGTCCAGGAACGGCTCGGCCAGCCAGCTGTGGCTGGAGACGACACCCGCGTGCTCCTCCTGCTCCAGGATCTCCAGAGTCCGGTCGGCAGCCTTGGCGCTCATGTGGTCGACCTCGACGATCATGTCGCGCTCGATCATGCCTCGGAGCGCGTGCTCGCCGAGCTCGGTCAGGCCGCGCGGGTTGCAGTGCGGCCCCTTGGAGTACAGCGGGGCCAGCACCGGCAGCCCGAGCTGCACGAGCTGGGGCGGCAGGATGCCACCGATGACGGTGTTGTCGGGGACCTCGCCCTCCTTGCACGGCTTCGGGCTCCACCACTGACCGGTGGTGATGAGCTGGCCGGCGTTCACCAGCAGTCCGGCGGTGCCCTCGTCGTACTTCACGCCGCACAGGGCGTTGTCGAACTTGTGGCACAGGAACATGCTCGAGACGCCCTTGGCCTTCAGCTCGTCGAGTCCGGTGTCGATGTCCTTCTCGGTGCACGCGGCGCGGCCGCCGCTGAGCTTGCAGCCGAAGGGCTCGGAGACCTCCACCCCGATGACGACGGCGAGCTTGCCGTCCTCGACCACCTGGCGTGCCTGGGCGGGATCGGTGACGACGCGGTACCAGCCCTTGCCCGCTCCTCCGTACTGCTCGTCGATGACGTCCTGCAGCGCGTAGGTGGCGTCGATCTGGCGGCGGACGGTGGACATGTCGTCGCAGTCGAAGCGGTTCGGCGTCAGGCTCACGACGGGGATGATCGGGCACAGTCCCGGGTTGGAG
>JBQGDU010000468.1:0-3543 GCA_052039245.1 Aeromicrobium sp.
CGCCGCCGGTGCGATGGTGACCGTCTCCTGCCTCGAGATCGTGCCCAAGGGGACGGCCGACCTCGGCGGCACCCCCTCCGCGCTGACCGTGACCCTCGCGCTCGCGGTGCTAGGCGCGGTGATCGTCTTCGCCGTGCAGCGCGCCGTGCCACGAGCGGCCGACGCACCCGATGCCGGCGTCGACTCCGGACGACAGCTCGCTCGGTTGCGCCGCAGCGGCCTCGTCGTCGCGATCGTGGTCGCGGGCCACAATCTGCCGGAGGGCCTCGCGACGTTCGTGGCGACGCTCGACGACCCCAGCACCGGCATCGCGATCGCGGTGGCCATCGCCATCCACAACGTGCCCGAGGGGGTCGCCGTGGCCGCCCCGGTCCTGGCGGCCACCGGCAGCCGCACCAAGGCCCTGCTCTACGCGGCGGGCTCCGGACTGGCCGAGCCGGTCGGCGGCATCCTCGGCTACCTCGTGCTCGCTGCGGTCCTGCCCGAGGCCGTGTTCGGTGCGGTCTTCGGGCTCATCGCCGGGATGATGATCCAGATCAGCCTCGCCGAGCTCCTCCCGGCCGCACTCGCCACCGGCGGACGTCGAGCCGCGTGGGCCGGCACGCTGCTCGGTGCGCTCGTGATGGTGATCAGTCTCGTGCTGCTGGGTCTGGGCTGAACGTCTCGTCGAGGAAGCGCCGCAGGCCCTGGAGGGCCTCCACGGACGGTTCCAGCCCGAGGTCGAACTGGTACTCGTGCCCGAGCGGCGGACCCTCCGCCGACTCCGGCAGATGGGCCGTCACGTCCACGCCCAGCTCCTCCAGGCGCGCCACGAGCTCGACGGTCTGCGAGCGCAGCGGATCGGCGTCGCCGGAGGTGACCCAGACCGGCGGAAGGTCCGCGGTGACGTGGTCGACGACGCGGGCGGCCGCGTGATCCTCGGGGTCCACGTAGGAGCTGACCGCGCGGCCCACGATCCAGCCGGACCAGCCGTCGAGCTCCTCGACCATCCAGCCGGGGTCGAACGCTCCGGACTGCAGCAGGAGCCCGGCGATCTGCCCGGGCGGTTCGCGCAGGGCGGCCTCGACGGCGATCTGCGCACCGGCCGAGTCGCCGGCCAGGACGATGCGCGACGAGTCGAGGTCGTGGTCAGCAGCGTGCTCTCGCACCCAGTCCAGCGCCTCCGCCGTCTGCTCCACGGGCGTCGGGTAACTGCTGCCGGGGGCCCGGGAGTAGTTGACCCCGACGACGGCCCGACCCTGGCTCGCGAGTACCTCGAGGTACGGGCGGACGTCGGCCTTGTCGCCCCCGACCCACGCCCCGCCGTGCAGCCAGACCACGACCGGCAGGTCACCGTCGAGCCCTGCGGGCCGCAGGACGTCGAGAGTCTCGCCGTCGGTGTACTCCAGGTCGAGACTCTGCTCGACGTCGGTCTGGACCCAGGGGTCGGTGCGGGCGGCGAGCTCACCGTTGCTTCCGGTGAACACCCACCGGGTCACCAGCGCGCTCGGCCAGGCGAACAACGCGAAGCAGAGGGCCAGGAGCACGACGACGACCAGCACCGCCCCTGCCGTTCGTCGGACCACTCGCACCGGCCCGACGCTACGTCAGGAGGTCACAGACCCATCGTCCGCCCGACGATCTCCTTCATGATCTCCGTGGTACCGCCGTAGATCGTCTGGATCCGGGTGTCGAGGTAGGCCTTGGAGATGGGGTACTCGCTCATGTAGCCGTAGCCGCCGTGCAGCTGCAGGCACTTGTCGACCGTCTTCTTCTGCAGCTCGGTGGTCCACCACTTGCCCATGGCAGCGTCGGAGACGGTGAGCTCCTTGCGGTTGTGCTGGGTGATGGACTCATCGACGAAGACCTGCGCGATCTGCGCCTCCGTCTCCAGCTCCGCCAGCACGAAGCGACTGTTCTGGAACGAGCCGACGGACCTGCCGAACGCCTTGCGCTCCTTGACGTAGTCCACCGTCATGTCGATGGCCGCACGGCAGGCCGCCGCCGCCACGACGGAGATGGACAGGCGCTCCTGCGGCAGCTTCTCCATGAGGTAGATGAAGCCCTGACCCTCCTCGCCGATGAGGTTCGACGCGGGGACGCGCACGTCCTCGAAGAAGAGCTCGGCGGTGTCCTGGGCCTTGAGGCCGATCTTGTCGAGGTTGCGCCCACGCTCGAACCCGGGCGTACCGCGCTCGACGCCGATGAGCGAGAAGCCGCCGGCACCGGCCTCCGGATCGGTCTGGCAGACGACCAGCACGAGGTCGGCATTGATGCCGTTGGTGATGAAGGTCTTGGAGCCGTTGATGACCCACTCGTCGCCCTCACGGACGGCGCGGGTCTTGATGCCCTGCAGGTCCGAGCCGGTGCCTGGCTCGGTCATGGCGATCGCGGTGATGAGCTCTCCGGAGCAGAACTTCGGGAACCAGCGCTGCTTGAGCTCGTCACTCGCGTAGGAGAGCAGGTAGCCGGAGACGAGATCGGTCTGGATGACGAAGCCGATGCCGCTGGCACCGACCCGGGTGATCTCCTCGGAGGGGATCGCGTTGTACCGGAAGTCGTCGATGCCTCCGCCGCCGAACTCCTCGGGGATCATGAAGCCGAGCAGGCCCAGCTCGCCGGCCTTCTCCCAGACCTCGCGCGGGACGATGCCCGCCTTCTCCCACTCGTCGTGGTGGGGGGCGATCTCCTTCTCGCAGAACGTCCGGACGGTGTCGCGGAACGAATCGTGGTCGGCGTCGAAGATGGTGCGCTTCATGCTGGGTTCTCCTCGTCGGGGGTGCGCTGAACGGCGACGCCGTCAGCCAGGAGGGAGTCGACGTCGTCGATCCCCCAGTCGGTCAGGACCTCTCGGGTGTGGGTGCCGGGCGCCACCGGAGCGGTGGAGAGCACGGCAGGGGTGCGGCTGAACCGCGGGGCGGGCGCCGGTTGCGTCACGCCGTGGTGCTCTACGTACGTGCCGCGGGCGACGTTGTGGGGGTGCTCGTACGCCTCGGCGAGCGGCAGGACGGGGTGGACGCAGGCGTCCGACCCGTCGAAGACCTCGGTCCACTCTGCCTGGGTGCGCGAGCCGAATCGCGCCGCGACCTTCTCGCGCAGCTCGGGCCAGCGCTCGAGGTCGTACTGGGCCGGCAGCTCCTCCTCGCCGGCGACCAGCTCGACGAACGCGGCGAAGAACTGCGGCTCGAGCGGACCGACGGACATCCACCGGCCGTCGGAGGTCTCGAACACGTCGTAGAACGGGGCGGCCCCACCGAGCAGGTTGGTTCCGCGACGACCGTCCCAGAGGCCGGCCTGCTGCATCGTGACGGCCATCGTCATCAGGTGGGCGGTGCCGTCGGTGATGGCGGCGTCCACCACCTGACCCTCGCCCGTGGCGCGGGCGTGCAGCAGCGCGGCGAGGACCCCCGTCACGAGGTAGAGCGACCCGCCGCCGAAGTCGCCGAGCAGGTTCTGCGGGAACGCCGGGGCGTCGTCGGGGCGTCGTCCGAGCGAGTCGAGCGCACCGGCGACGGAGATGTAGTTCATGTCGTGACCGGCGGTCTGCGCGAGCGGACCGTCCTG
>JBQGDU010000469.1:0-3503 GCA_052039245.1 Aeromicrobium sp.
GCCCTCGACCTTCGTGACCTCGACGTCGACGCCGTAGGTGGATCCGGAGTCGGTGAGCTCGCACCGACCCGTGGCCCCCACCTCGGCCTCGAGCGGCTCGGCGCAGTCGACGGACTCCGGCTCCCGGCCGATCTGCTGGCCGAGCTGGGCGGAGATCTGCTTCTCCAGCTCCTCGGTGGCGATCGAGCCGCCGCCGCAGCCGGCGAGGACGAGTCCGGCGGCCAGTCCGACCAGCGTGAGGCGGACCGTCCGAGAGGTGACCCGACGGGTGGGTGTGTCGAGCGTGCGCATGGGTGTCCTCCGATGACGTGGTGCGGTGAGGCTATCGGACGGAGACGTCGAGCGTCGGGTCGCCGGGCCCGGGGTCGTTGGGTGTGGGCAGCTGTCGGCGGGCCGCGACGAGCGACGGTCCGTACCACGTCAGCAGTCGCCCCTCCACGAGTCGCGTCGGCGCGGTCGTGAAGGCCTCGGGCCCGTCGTCCGGTCCGAACACGTAGGGCTCGTCGGGCAGGAGGACGAGGTCGACGTCGGGACGGTCGAGGTCGGTGAGGTCGACGTGCGGGTAGCGGTCGGCGTCGGGTGGGGCGTCGTCGGGCGCGAGGACGTTGCGCCACCCGAGGCGACGCAGGACGTCGGTGGTGAAGGTGTGCGGGCCGACCGCCATCCACGGGTCGCGCCAGATCGGCACGACGACCGAGGCGGTGACGCCCTGTGAGGGAGGCTCACCCCATGCGCCCTCGGCCTCGAGCAGCCAGTCCGGCACGGGCCAGCCGAGGGCGTCGCGGAAGAGCCGACGCATCGACGCGAACGCCTCGTCGACGGTCTCGATCCTCGTCACCCACACCGGCACCCCTGCCTCGCGCAGGCGCCGCACGTCGAGCTCGCGGTTCTCCTCCTGGTTGGCGACGACGAGGTCCGGGCGGAGCCTCTCGATCGCGCCGCGATCGGGATTCTTGGTGCCGCGGACACGCTCGACGTCGAGGTCGGCGGGGTGGGTGCACCAGTCGGTGGCGCCGACGAGCGCCTCGGGTCGGGTGGCGGCGACGGCCTCGGTGAGCGACGGCACCAGGGAGACCACGCGCCGGGCGGGCCGTGTCAGCGCGACGTGGTGCCCCAGGTCATCGAGGGTCACCGGCGGCGGATCCCCATCGCGCCGCACACCGGGGCGGGCCAGTCCGCCGTGTCCTTCTCGATCTCGGCGTCGAGCAGCGCCGCGATGTCGTCGGGGAACGCGGCCGGCCGACGAGTCGACATGTCGACGTGCACGGCGGTGGCCTCGAACAGGCAGGAGAGCCGGTCGCGGGTGTCGTCGACGATGAACGCCATCTCGTGCAGGACCTTGTCCGAGCGCTCGAGGACCCGGACGTGCACCGAGAAGCGGTCGCCGCGGCGCAGCTCGCCGAGGTAGGTGATGTGCTGCTCGGCGGTGAACGTGCTCAGCCCGCGCTCCTCGATGTAGGACTGCCCGAGGCCCAGGTCGATGGCCGCCTGCCACAGGGCGGTGGCCGCCTCCTCGAAGTAGCGACCGATGTTCATGTGGTCGTTCTCGTCGAGATAGTCCTCCGGCACCTCGAGCGAACGGATCGGTCGCAGCTCACGGACCTGGTCGACGGTCGGCATCGTCCTCATGTCTGGACCCTACCTGCGTCCGAGGCGGCCCCCGGGGGTGCGCGACAATGCCTGCATGACCCCTTCTCCCGACGTCGTCTGGCACGCCTCCGGTGACTACACCGACATCCGCTACGACACGAGCGACGACGGCATCGCCAAGATCACGATCGACCGTCCCGAGGTGCACAACGCCTTCCGCCCGCAGACCATCATCGAGATCTCGCGAGCGCTCGACGTCGCGCGGGAGGACGAGTCCGTCGGCGTCATCATCCTGACCGGCGCGGGTCAGAAGGCCTTCTGCTCCGGCGGCGACCAGCGGGTGCGCGGCGACAGCGGCTACAAGACCGACGAGGGTGCCACGGGACGCTTCCACGTCACCGACCTGCACGTGCAGATGCGCCGGATGCCCAAGCCGATCATCGCCATGGTGGCGGGCTGGGCCATCGGCGGTGGACACGTCCTCCACCTGGTGGCGGACATGACGATCGCGGCGGACAACGCGCGGTTCGGCCAGGTGGGGCCCAAGGTCGGCTCGTTCGACGGCGGTTACGGCGCGAGCATCCTGTCCGATCTGGTGGGCCCGAAGAAGGCCAAGGAGATCTGGATGATGTGCCGCCAGTACGACGCGCCCACCGCTCTGGACATGGGGCTCGTCAACACCGTCGTGCCGTTGGCCGACCTCGAGACCGAGACCGTGCAGTGGTGCCGGGAGATCCTGCAGCTCTCGCCGTGGGCGGTGCGGCTCTCCAAGCTCAGCTTCCACGCCCACGAGGACGGCTACGCGGGCATCCAGCAGCTGGCGCACGACGCCAACCTGCTGTTCTACGGGCAGGCGGAGGCGCAGGAGGGGCGCGACGCCTTCAAGGAGAAGCGGACCCCGGACTTCGCGCAGTTCCCCCGCCGCGCCTGAGGCTCTGCGGGGCGTCGCCCCGACCGGTCGGAGGCGGGTGGACCGTCGCGGTCGCACCCACCTCCGCAGAGGTCCGGACTGTCAGCGTGCCGGCGGCGGCGGCGGGGGAGGCGGCTCCTCGGTCCCGTCGACGAAGGCAGGGGGCTCCTGTGGTGCAGGTTCGTCCGCTGCGGGAGCACGGTGACCGCCCTCGGCGTAGGCGTCGCCAGAGCCCGGTGAGGCGCCTCGGCGAGGCTCGGCCCCGTAGGGGTCGGACGGCTCGCTGACCGGTGCGCCGTGCGGCTCGCCGACCGGTGCTGCCTGGGCCTCGTTGGCGTGGGGGTCTGGGCCCGGAGCTGCGCCGCCGGGTGTCGCGGTGTCGTGAGCGGGCTCTCGCGCGACGCGGTCGCGGCCGAGGTCGGTGGCCTCGCCCGAGTGCGCTCCGGCCACGGGCCGGTCGGTCCCGTGCGACGGGGCCCGGTCTCCCGACGTCCCGACGTCGGGGTCGATGCGGTCGGCCTCGGCGAGGCGGTGCTGCGCCGCGGACTCGGCCTGGGCAGCCTCGTTCTCGAGCTCGGAGGCGTGTCCCTCCAGTCGTTCGGCCTCGAGGCGGGCCTCGTCGGCGTCGGCGCGAGCGGTGGCCGCCCCCGCCTCGGTGCGCCGGGCCTCGACGCCGACCTCACGCGCTTCCTGACGAAGATGGCTCGCGCGCTCGCGGTTCTCCGCCTCTCGTCGTCGGGCACGTGCCTGGCCTGAGCGACGCGCCGCGGCGACGACGGCGATCAGGACGACGACGGCCACGACGGCGACGACGATCCAGATGATGGTGCTCGTGGTCATGTCGGGACTCCCTCCCGGGGTGACGATCACCCCCACCCTTGGTACCGCGACTCGTGCGGCGGCGCTCGCCGAAACGGAGCCGTGCGGCCGGCGTCCAGGGCGGCAGACGCTGAGGAGTGGCGATCTGTGAGTTCGCCATCGTCCCAGCGCTCAGACGGTGGAG
>JBQGDU010000470.1:0-5788 GCA_052039245.1 Aeromicrobium sp.
AGATCTCGCGGGTGGCGCTCCACACCGACGTCGGCGACGTCTGCATCCAACGTCTGGACGACGCCTCCTGCGAGTTCAGCGTGCCGGGGTCGGCCCCTCGCGAGGTGCCGGTGGGCGCGCGGAGCCTGGCCGAGCTGCTCGCCGAGGACCTGCGGCGACTCGATGCCGATGACATCTACGCCGCGACCCTCTCCCACCTGCTGGAGGACTCATGACCAGTACCGACGTGCTGCCCGACGCCACCGCGCTCGCCCAGGACATCGCACGACGCCTGGAGCAGCGGGTCGCCGCGGTCCAGGCCGAGGGCCGACGTCCCCGGATCGTCCTCACCGGAGGCACCATCGCGATCGCCGCCTACGAGGCCATCACCGGGGACGAGGCGGACTGGCGCGATGTCGAGCTCTGGTTCGGCGACGAACGCTTCGTGCCGAGCGGACACGCCGAGCGCAACGACCAGCAGGCACGCGAGGCGTTCCTCGATCGTCTGGACGTCCCGTCCGAGCACGTGCACTCCATGCCGGCCCACGGCTGTGACCAGTCCCTCGCCGAGGCCGCTGACGCCTACGCGGCCACGCTGCCGGACGGACCCTTCGACGTCGTGCTCCTCGGACTCGGGCCGGACGCCCACGTCGCGTCGCTCTTCCCCGGCTTCGAGCAGCTGTGGGAGACCGGTCGTGCGTGCGTGGAGGTCTTCGGTTCGCCCAAGCCACCGCCGGAACGGATCAGCATGACGTTCCCGACACTCAACCGCACCGTCGCGACCTGGTTCCTGGTCTCCGGCGCGAGCAAGGCCGACGCCGTCGCTCGCGCCCAGGCGACCGACGGCAGCATCGAGCAGACCCCGGCGCGAGGAGCACACGGTCAGCGAGAGACGCTGTGGCTCCTCGACGAGGACGCCGCCTCGAGCCTCAGAAGATGATCTCGCCGGACTTGCGCTTGGAACGCAACGTCTCCAGGGCCTCGGTGAGCAGTGTGGCCGCCTCGTCCTCGGAGCGCCGCTCCTTCACGTAGGCGAGATGGGTCTTGTACGGCTCGACCCGCGGGGCGTCGGGCCGGTTGTCGGAGTCGACGCTGGCCGGCATCCCACAACGCGGGCAGTCCCAGGACTCCGGCTCCTCGGCCTCGACCGAGAAGTTGAGCACCGTCTCGTGGTCGTTGACGCAGAAGTAGGTGATCGCCTTGCGCGGCGCCGCCTCGCCGCGTTCGGCCTCGCCCATCGGGCCGGATCCGATGCGGCTGCCGCGGATGGCACCCGCGGCCATCAGGCACTCACCTTCATGAGCAGGCCGAGGGCGATGACGCAGACGGCCCACACGACCGCCACTCCGACGGTGATGCGGTCGAGGTTGCGCTCGGCCACCGAGGAACCGCCCAGGGAGCTGGAGACGCCGCCGCCGAACATGTCGGACAGGCCGCCGCCACGGCCCTTGTGCATCAGGATCAGGACGATCATGAGCAGGCTCGCGAGCGTCAGGACGATGGAGAAGAAGAGGATCACGGGATTCCTTTCACACCGAGAGGTTCGGCATGTCGTAGAACCGGCCGATGGCGGCGAACTCGTCCGCCTGCAGGCTCGCACCGCCGACCAGGGCGCCGTCCACGTCGGACTTCGCCATGATCGCGGCGATGTTGGCCGCCTTGACCGATCCGCCGTACAGGATACGGGTTGCGTCCGCCACCTCGGGTGAGTGCGTCTGTGCGAGGTGCTCGCGGATCGCTGCGCACACCTCCTGGGCATCCTCCGGGGTGGCCACCTCACCGGTGCCGATCGCCCAGACGGGCTCGTACGCGATGACCAGACCGGCCACCTGCTCGGCGGAGAGCCCGGCGAGAGAGCCGGCCACCTGCTCCACCGTGTAGGCGACGTGTTCGCCGGCCTGACGGACCTCGAGCCCCTCACCGACGCACACGATGGGCGTCATCTCCGCCGCGATCGTCTTGGCCGCCTTGGTGTTGACGACCGCGTCGGTCTCGCCGTGGTGCTCGCGTCGTTCGGAGTGCCCGACCACGACGTAGGAGCAGCCGAGCTTGGCGAGCATCGCCGCGGAGATCTCCCCGGTGTAGGCCCCGCCGTCGTGCTCGGAGACGTCCTGTGCGCCGTAGCGGATGTCCAGGCGGTCGCCGTCGACGAGCGTCTGCACGCTGCGGAGGTCGGTGAACGGGGGAATCACCACGACCTCGGCCTTGGCCGGGTCGTGCTTCTTGTCCTGCAGGGTCCACGCCAGCTTCTGGACGAGGACCACCGCCTCCTGGTGATTCAGGTTGGACTTCCAGTTGCCTGCCATGAGCGGTGTGCGCGTCATCTGTCAGCTCTCCTCGAGGATGGCCAGGCCGGGCAGTGTCGCGCCCTCCAGGTACTCCAGGCTGGCTCCACCACCGGTGGAGATGTGCCCGAAGGCGTCGTCGTCGAACCCCAGGGCACGGACGGCAGCGGCGGAGTCTCCCCCGCCGACGACACTGAGGCCGTCGATCTGCGTCAGCGCCTCGGCGACCGCACGGGTGCCGGCCGCGAAGGCGTCGAACTCGAAGACACCCATGGGGCCGTTCCAGAAGACGGTGTGGGAGCCGCGGACGATCTCGGCGAAACGGGCCGCGGACTCCGGCCCGATGTCCAGGCCCATCTGGTCCTCAGGGATCGCATCGGCGGCCACCGTGGTGGCCGGGGCGTCCGCGGCGAACTCCGGTGCCACGACGACGTCGGTGGGCAGCACGAGGTCGACTCCCTTGGCAGCGGCCCGCTCGATGTAGCCGCGCGCCACGTCGACCTGGTCCGCCTCCAGCAGCGAGCTGCCGACGTCGTGCCCCTGGGCCTTGAGGAAGGTGAAGACCATTCCGCCCCCGATGAGCAGGCTGTCCGCCTTCTCGATCAGGTTCTCGATGACGCCGAGCTTGTCGGAGACCTTGGAACCCCCCAGCACCACGGTGTACGGACGCTCGGGCGACTCGGTGAGCCGCTGCAGCACCTCGACCTCGGTCTGCACGAGTCCGCCGACCGCGGCAGGGAGCCGCGTGGCGACGTCGTAGACGCTGGCCTGCTTGCGGTGCACGACACCGAACCCGTCGGAGACGAAGACGTCGGCGAGAGCGGCCAGCTGGTCGGCGAACGCACCGCGCTCGGCGTCGTCCTTGCTGGTCTCACCCGCGTTGAACCGGACGTTCTCCAGGACCGCCACCTGACCGTCCTCGAGCGACGCGGCGACGCGTTCCGCCTCAGGCCCGACCGTGTCCCCGGCGAACTTCACGGGCGCGTCGAGCAGCTCGGCGAGACGCTCGGCCACCGGCTCCAGCGAGAACGCCGGGTCCGGCGTGCCCTTCGGTCGGCCGAGATGGGCCGTCACGAGCACGCGGGCACCGGCCTCGCTCAGCTGCCGGATGGTGGGCACGCTCGCGCGCACCCGGCCGTCGTCGGTGATCGTGCGGCCGTCCAGCGGGACGTTGAGGTCGCTGCGGACCAGGACGCGCTTGCCCCGCAGGTCACCCAGGTCGGAGAGGGTCCTCACGATGTTCAGAGCCCCGTCGTCACAGGCTGGCGCCGACGTGCGACACGAGGTCGACGAGGCGGTTGGAGTAGCCCCACTCGTTGTCGTACCAGGAGACGACCTTGACCTGGTCGCCGATGACCTTGGTGAGACCGGAGTCGAAGATGCTCGACGCCGGGTCCGTGACGATGTCCGTGGAGACGATCGGGTCCTCGGTGTAGGTCAGGAAGCCCTTGAGTGCTCCCTCCGAGGCGTCCTTGACGATCTGGTTGATCTCCTCGACCGACGTCTCGCGCGAGGCGGTGAACGTCAGGTCGGTGGCCGAGCCGGTCGGCACGGGCACGCGCAGCGCGTAGCCGTCGAGCTTGCCCTTGAGCTCGGGGAGCACCAGGCTCACGGCCTTCGCGGCACCGGTCGAGGTCGGCACGATGTTCAGGGCCGCGGCGCGCGCGCGACGCAGGTCGCTGTGCGGCGCGTCCTGCAGGTTCTGGTCCTGGGTGTAGGCGTGGATCGTGGTCATCAGGCCACGCTCGATGCCGATCGAGTCGTTGAGGGCCTTGGCCAGCGGTGCGAGGCAGTTGGTGGTGCACGACGCGTTGGAGATGACGGTGTGCTGCTCGCCGTCGTACAGCTCGTGGTTGACGCCCATCACGATCGTGATGTCCTCGTTCTTGGCCGGCGCCGAGATGATGACCTTCTTGGCACCGCCGTCGACGTGCGCCTTCGCCTTGGTGGCGTCGGTGAAGAACCCGGTGGACTCCACGACCACGTCGACGCCGACGGACGCCCAGTCGAGCTGCGCAGGATCACGCTCGGCGAACGCCGCGATCCTGGCGTCACCGACGGTGATCGACTCGTCGTCGTAGGAGACGTCAGCATCCAGACGGCCGAGGATGGAGTCGTACTTGAGCAACGTCGCGAGCGTCTTGTTGTCCGTCAGGTCGTTGACGGCGACGATCTCGATGTCGGCGCCGGCGGCGCGAACCGCTCGGAAGAAGTTGCGGCCGATGCGGCCGAAGCCATTGATGCCCACGCGAACAGTCACGGCGAGGTGCTCCTGGAGGTCGGGGAGAGCTGACCACCCCAGCCTATCGAGTGGGCTCAGCCCTCCGGCAGGAGGTCGTCGTCGATGCTCGCCTCGGTGTCCGGGATGCCGAGGTCCTCGGCCCGCTTGTCGGCCATGGCGAGCAACCGTCGGATGCGTCCGGCGATCGCATCCTTGGTGAGCGGTGGCTCGTGCAGCGCCCCGAGCTCCTCCAGACTTGCCTGACGGTGCTCGACGCGAAGCTGCCCGGCGAGCTTGAGGTGGTCGGGCACGTCCTCGGCGAGGATCTCCAGGGCCCGCTCCGCGCGAGCGCCGGCCGCCACCGCCGCGCGAGCCGAGCGGCGCAGGTTGGCGTCGTCGAAGTTGGCGAGCCGGTTGGCCGTGGCTCGCACCTCCCGGCGCATCCGTCGTTCCTCCCAGGCCAGCAGCGACTCGTGGGCGCCCAGGCGGGTCAGGAGCGCGCCGATGGCCTCGCCGTCGCGGATGACGACGCGGTCGCCGCCGCGCACCTCGCGGGCCTTGGCCTGGATGCCGAGCCGGCGCGCGGCGCCGACGAGGGCGAGCGCCGCCTCCGGTCCGGGGCAGCTGACCTCGAGCGCGGAGGACCGGCCGGGCTCGGTGAGCGACCCGTGGGCGAGGAACGTGCCGCGCCAGGCCGCCACGGAGTCGCACGATGCACCGGAGACCACCTGGGGCGGGAGACCACGCACCGGCCTGCCGCCGGAGTCCACGAGTCCGGTCTGGCGGGCCAGCGCCTCGCCGTCCTTGGCCACTCGCAGCACGTAGTGGGAGCCCTTGCGCAGGTTGTTGCCCTGCACGACGAGCACCTCGCTGTCGTGCCCGTACACCTCGGCGATGTCCTTGCGGAGTCGTCGAGCGGCGGCTCCCGTGTCCAGCTCGGCCTCCACGACGATGGCGCCGGCGACGATGTGGAGTCCGCCGGCGAACCGCAGGATCGAGGAGACCTCGGCCTTGCGACAGCAGGCCTTCGTGACCGTCGTGCTGGCGAGCTCCGACTTGACCTGTGCGGTCATCGCCATGTCTGCATCCTCCGTGCCCCTGCGTCGATCGCTCCTGCGGAGCCGAACAGCGTCACTCTATGCCTGCTCACAAGAAGGCCGCGAACGTGCGGGCGAGCTCGGCCGGATCGTGCTGGTCCCGCGCACCGGGCTGCGCCAACCACGCCGTGTGCAGCTGGGCGCCCAGGTCCGCGACTCCGCGGGCGAGCACCCCGGCACCGTCGACGGCGGACTCGTCCGCGACG
>JBQGDU010000471.1:0-7185 GCA_052039245.1 Aeromicrobium sp.
GGCAAGGTCACCAAGCTCGTCCCGTTCGGCGCGTTCGTGCGTGTCGAGGAGGGCATCGAGGGCCTCGTGCACATCTCCGAGCTGGCCGAGCGTCACGTCGAGATCCCCGAGCAGGTCGTCCAGATCGGCGACTCGGTCATGGTCAAGATCATCGACATCGACCTCGAGCGTCGTCGCATCTCGCTGTCGCTGAAGCAGGCCAATGAGGCCGTCTCCGGCGAGTTCGACCCCACGCTGTACGGCATGGCGGCGACCTACGACGAGCAGGGCAACTACATCTACCCCGACGGCTTCGACCCGGAGACCGGCGAGTGGCAGGAGGGCTTCGACGAGGCCCGCGCCACGTGGGAGCAGCAGTACGCCGAGGCGCAGGAGCGCTGGGAGGCCCACAAGCGTCAGATCGAGGCAGCCGAGAAGGCCGACCTCGAGGCCGGCGACGCGGGCAGCTACTCCAGCGGTGGCGGCGACGACGCCGTCGCGCCGGCGCAGGACTCCGAGGGCGGATCGCTCGCCTCGGCCGAAGCCCTGCAGGCGCTGCGCGAGAAGCTCACCGGCGGCGAGTGATCCACTCCCGCTGAGCGTTGCACCGCAGCAACGACGAAGCCCCCGGTCCACCACGGACCGGGGGCTTCGTCGTTGCTGCGTCACCGCTGCAGGTGCTGGTGGTCGATCGGGCCGAGGTCGTGGTCCTCGTGGCTGCGAGGGCCGGGACGGCTGCCATAGCCGTCGTGGGAGACGGTCGCCGCGAGAGCGATGATCGTCACGGACAGGGTCAACAGGAGGATGAGTGCCAACATGGCAGTAATTCTTCTCTCCATCAGTTCCTGCCACGAGTGGCGGAAATGACATTGACCATTGATATCCAGCCACAGGCCTGGCACCCTGGGCGCATGAAGAAGGTCGCTGTCATCGTCCAGCCCGGAGCCCACATGTTCGGTCTCGGCGCGATCTGCGAGGTGTGGGGGGAGCCCTACCACCCCGAGGACGAGAACCCGGTCTTCGACTTCACGGTCTGTGCTCCGGAACCAGGCCGCGTCAGCACCAGCGTCGGATTCGACCTGCACGTCGAGCACGGCCTGGAGGTGGTCGAGGACGCCGACCTCGTGTGCATCGGACCCAAGGACGACTTCACCGAGCACCACCCGGACGCCGTGACGGCCGTGCAGGCTGCGGCGGGGCGCGGGGCCTACGTCTCGGCGCACTGCACCGGCGTCTGGCTGCTGGGCCTGGCCGGGCTGCTGGACGGCCGGGAGTGCACGACGCACTGGCGGTACGGCGGCCAGCTGCAGGAGGCCTTTCCCGCGGCCACCGTCCGACCGGAGGTGCTCTACGTCCTCGACGGCACCATCCTGTCCGGGGCGGGCTCGGCCGCCGGGATCGATGCCTCACTGCACCTGTTGCGCACCGTCTTCGGCGCGCGGACGGCGGCGACGGCCGCGCGCCGCATCGTGATGCCACCACATCGCGAGGGTGGGCAGGCGCAGTTCGTGCGAGCGCCCATCGGCAAGATCGACGCGGACTCGCTGTCGCCCCTGCTGGCGTGGGCGCTGGAGCACCTCGACGAAGCGCTGAGCGTGGAGCGTCTCGCCCGGCAGGCGCACATGTCGGAGCGTACCTTCGCCCGACGCTTCCGGGACGAGACCGGGACGACGCCGTTGCGGTGGCTGACGATGCAGCGGGTCTCCCTGGCGTCGGAGCTGCTGGAGCACACCTCGTTGTCGGTGGAGCAGATCGCGGGCCGCGTCGGCTTCGGCAACGCCGCGACGCTGCGCCACCACTTCCACGGCCAGCTCGGCACCACACCGTTGGCCTACCGGCGTACCTTCTGCAGCCTCGAGGCCGCCGGCTGAGTCAGAGCTGGGTCCGCCGCACCTTCCCGGTGGCGGTCCGGGGGAGCGCGCCGAGGCGCTCGTACTCCTTGGGACGCTTGGGAGGGGCGAGCCGGGAGGTGGCGCGTTCGCGCAACGAATCCTCGTCGGCATCGCCGACGAAGGCCGCGCAGACGCGTTGCCCCCACCGCGCGTCGGGTCGAGCGAAGACGGCGACCTCCTCCACGCCGGGCACGTCCTCCAGCGCGGCCTCCACCTCGGCCGGGTAGACGTTGACGCCGCCGGTGATGATGAGGTCGCTGCGTCGCGAGTCCAGGTAGACGAGGTCGTCCTCGACCCGGCCGAGGTCGCCCACCGTGAAGGCCGGCCCGTCCGGGGTGTCCCGCCATGTGTCGGCGGTCTTCGCATCGTCGCGCCAATAGCTGAACCGGCCCCACGGCGGTACCGAGCACCACAGCTGACCGTCGTCGTCGACGCTCACCACCCGACCCGGTCGAGCGGGGCCGACGGTGCCGGGGTTCGCCACCCACGTCTCGGCGGGACAGGCCGTCAGCTGGCCCTCGGTGGAACCGTAGAACTCCCAGACGGCATCGACGCCGAACGTCCCGTGGGCGCGTCGACGCACAGGTTCCGGACACGGTGCCCCGGCGTGGGCCACCAGGCGGAAGCTGGAGGCGTCCAACCGGTGCCCCGTCTCGTCCAGGTGGGCGAACAGACGCTGCAGGTGGGCGGGGACGCAGAACATGCTCGTGGGGTGGAGACTCTCGACCGCCACGACGAACGCCGCCGCGTCGAACCGTTCCATGACCGCGATGGAGCCGCCGGCGAGCAACGTGCCGGTCGCGAACCGCAGCGGCGCCGAGTGGTAGACGGGGGAGACCACGAGGTCGAGGTCGTCGGCCCTGAACTTCCACAGGTCCCGTTCCTCGAGCACGAGCGACCGGGCGTCCTCCTCGGTCAACAGGCCCGACCACACACCCTTGGGGCGGCCGGTGGTCCCGGACGTGAAGTGCATCGGTCGGCACAGCGGCCACGGAGCCAGCCGGGCCTCGGGGCCGTGGAGGAGGTCGTCCAGGCCGTCCTGCTCGTCGACGACGAGCGCCGGCTCCACGTCGGTCAGGATCGCCGCCCGCTCGTGCTCGGTGAGCCGAGGGTCCAGCGGCACCGGGACGACGCCGGACCGGGCGGCGCCGAGGACGGCACTGACGTATCCCGGCGAGCCGGGCAGCGCAAGGACCAGACGGTCGCCGGTGCGAAGGCCCAGGTCGGCCAGGCGCCCCGCCACCGCTGCCTGGTGCACCTCGCTGCGCTCAGCGGTGAGCACGCCTGGGGTCATCGCGCCGTGTCGGGCGAGACCTGGGTCACGCCGCCGCCTGAGAATCGCCTGTGGAGCACCGCGCACATGTGAACCATCGGCCAAAGTATGGTTCACTCGAACGCTGGAACGTGTCCCCGCCCCCTGTCCGTAGGTGATCATCAGTGGCAACCTCGCGCCACAAGCACGCGGTTCCCAAGCGCGCCGGGCTCTCCCGCGCCCCTCGTTCGTCCACTCCCGCCGGCGGCGCCCGCCGCGTGGAGTCCAAGCCCTCCCCGTGGCGACGCCACGCCGTCAAGGTCGCGCTGCCGGCCATGGGAGTCGCCACGCTCGTCGGCACGACGACAGCAGTCGTCGTGCAGGAGGCCGACATCACCCCCGCCTCCGCCAGCGTCGCCGCTCCCGCCAAGGCGGACGACATCATCGCCCAGGCGATGGAGGACCGGGAGAAGCAGGCCGACGTCGAGGTCAACCGCAGTGCCGAGCGGCCCGAGCTGCCCTCGGAGGCCGAGCAGTCCGTCGACGTCAAGGGCACCCTGCTCGCGCTGGCCGACGGCGTGAAGATCCGCACCGATGCCAAGAACGGTGCCCAGGTGCTCGCCACGCTCTCCAAGGGCGACTCCGTCGACGTCACCGGCGAGACCAAAGGCGGTTGGACGCAGGTCGTCCACAAGAATCTGCCGCGCTGGGTCAAGAGCGACTCGGTGGGCGAGAAGCTGCCCCTCGGGTCCGAACCCTGCCCGCACGGCAGCGAGGACGGCCTGCAGCCCAACACCGTCAAGGTGCTCCGCGCCGTCTGTGCGGAGTTCCCCGAGATCACCAGCTACGGCGGTCTGGCCGGACGCGGTGAGCACGCCACCGGGCACGCGCTCGACATCATGGTCCGCGGGGAGACGGGCGATCGCATCGCCGCCTTCCTGCAGGAGAACCGTGCCGAGCTCGGCATCGAGTACCTCATCTGGAAGCAGCAGATCTGGCGTCCTGCGACGTCGGACAGCTGGCGGCCCATGAGCAACCGCGGTGGCGACACCGCCAACCACATGGATCACGTGCACGTCACGACGGTCGGCTCCGGCGTCACCGGCTACTGACGTGCTGCAGGTCGGCCTCACCGGCGGCATCGGCTCCGGCAAGAGCACCGTCAGTGCTCAGCTGGCCGAGCTCGGCGCCGACATCGTCGACTACGACGTCCTCGCTCGTGAGGCCGTCGAGCCCGGCACCAAGGCGTTGCGCCGGATCGCGGATCGGTTCGGTGGCGACGTGATCAGCGCCGACGGCAGCCTCGACCGCCCCGCACTCGGTTCCGTCGTCTTCGCCGACGAAGCGGCACGCCGTGACCTCGAGGCCATCACCCACCCGGCCATCCGCGACCTCGCCGCCGCCAGGGTGGCTGCGGCGTCGCCGGATGCCGTCCTGGTCCACGACCACCCGCTGCTCATCGAGATGGGCATGGCGCAGCGGTGTGACGTGGTGGTCGTGGTGGACGTCCCCGAGGACGTCCAGGTGGCGCGTCTCGTGGCCGACCGGGGCATGAGCGAGCAGGACGCACGGTCCCGTCTCGCGGCCCAGAGCAACCGGGACGACCGCCTGGCCGCGGCCGACGTCGTGCTGGACAACACCGGCACGCTCGAGGAGCTGCGGGGCGCCGTGGACGCCCTCTGGTCGGAGCTCTCCGCGCGCTGAGCCGGTCGTGTCCGGACGCACGAGAGCCGCCCGGTCGGGGGTTCGGGCGGCTCTCGCTGGGTTGCGGCCCGGTGGTGCTCTGGTGGGCCGCTGGTCTTCAGTGTGTCAGGCGGCCAGCTCGGGGTCGGCGATGCGTCGCAACGTCACGAGCGCCTGGCGCTCGAGCTGACGCACCCGCTCGGCGGAGATGCCGTGCCGCTTGCCGATGTCGGCGAGCTTCTGCTGGCGGCCGTCGAGCAGTCCGTAGCGGGCACGGACGATGTCCGCCTCGCGCGGCTCCAGGTGGTCGATGAGCGATCCGATGAGCTCCTTGGTCTCGTCATCGATCACGGCGAGATCCGGGCCGGGCTGCGTCTCGCGGGCGATGAGGTCGCCCAGCGACGTGTCGCCGTCGTCGTCGACCGGGGTGTCCAGGCTGACGTGGTCGCGGCCCCACGAGAGGAGGTCGATCACCCGGTCCACGTCCATGCCGAGCTCGAGGGCGATCTCGGCCGGGTCCGGGTCGTAGCCCAGCTGACGCTCCAGGTTCCGGCGCGCGGCCGTGACCTGGTTCAGCTCCTCGACGACGTGCACAGGGAGGCGCACGACGCGAGCCTGCTGCGCGATGCCCCGGGTGATGGCCTGACGGACCCACCACGTGGCGTAGGTCGAGAACTTGAAGCCCTTGACGTAGTCGAACTTCTCCACGGCACGGATCAGGCCCGTGTTGCCCTCCTGCACGAGGTCGAGCATCGGCATGGCCGAGCGCCCGTACTTGCGGGCGATGGAGACGACGAGCCGCAGGTTCGCCTGGATGAAGATCTGGACCGCGCGCTCGCCCTCCGCGACGAGGAACTCCAGCTCCTCGCGGGAGGCGCGCTTGGGGGCACCGCCCTTGGCGCGTCCCACCCGCCCCTCGGCGAGCAGGTGCTGTGCGTAGAGGCCGGCCTCGATCGTCTTGCTGAGCTCGACCTCACGCTCGGCGTCCAGCAACGGTGTCCTGGCGATCTCCGCCAGGTACATGCCGACGCTGTCCTTGCCCTCGGTGCTCTCGGTGACTGCTGTGGTCATCGCAGGCCTCCCATCTCTCGTCCTGTACTGGTGCAACGTCGCAGGTGAGGGGGAGATTCCGCTCTCAGGGTTTTCTCGGGAAGAAACGCGTGCTATGGGCACCGAAGACGGCGTGGGTTCAGAACTCCTCGTGCTCGGCCGGGTCACCACCGATCCGCGTACCCGTCTCCAGCGAGGCGATGTCGGACAGCTCGACGTCGTCGAGGACCACGTCGAAGATGTCGAGATTGGCGCGGAACCGCTCCGGGGTCGCGGATTTCGGGATGGGAGCAGCGCCGATCTGGGTGTGCCATCTCAGGACCACCTGACCCGGGGTCAGGCCGTGGCGTTCGGCGATGCTGCGCAGCACCGGGGACTCCAGCAGGTTGCTGCCGCGGCCGAGCGGCGTCCAGCTCTGCGTGACGATGCCCAGATCAGCGTCGACCCTGCGCTGCTCGGCCTGGGGGAGGTGCGGATGCAGCTCGACCTGGTTGACCGCTGGGGTGAAGCCCGTGGCGTCGACGATCGCGTCGAGGTGCTCGGGCAGGAAGTTCGAGACTCCGACGGACCGGGCGAGGCCCGCCTCCCGCAGCTCGACGAGCGCCTCCCAGGTCTCGACGAACTTCCCGACGCGGGGCAGGGGCCAGTGGATGAGGTACAGGTCGACGTGATCGAGCCCGAGACGCTCCAACGACGCCTCCAGCGCCGGGCGCGGGGTGTCGCGTCCGTGCTCGCTGCCGGGCAGCTTGGTCGTGACGAAGAGGTCCTCACGCGGGACCGAGGCAGCAGCGATCGCCGCGCCCACCGTGCGCTCGTTCTCGTACCGGGTGGCGGTGTCCAGGAGTCGGTAGCCGGACTCGATCGCCTTGGCCACGACGTCCTCGTCGTGGATGGAGTAGGTGCCGTAGCCGAGGACCGGCATCCGGTGGCCGTCGTTCAGGTCGATGAGGGGAGCGGTCGTCATGTCCCCCACGCTACGACGGGTCCCTGGAGGGTGCGCGACGACGACGAAGGACGGCGGGGGCCGGTGTCCCGGTCCCCGCCGTCGGGGTCGTGCACGCTCGAGGTGGACGTCAGGCGGCGATGCGCCCACCGGTGATCGAGCGGTACTGGTGCACCATGAACAGCTGGGCGAGCGGAGCGGTGACGATGATGCCGATACCGCACAGCAGGCCGCCGGCTGCGCCGACCAGTCCGGCCAGGAGCACCGTCACGAACGCCGCACCGAAGTAGTTCTTGAACAGCCCGAAGCTGCCCTTGATGGCTTCCGTCGCCGAGACGTTGCGGTCGTAGAAGACCATGAACGTGAAGGCCGCTCCCCAGGCGAAG
>JBQGDU010000472.1:0-14868 GCA_052039245.1 Aeromicrobium sp.
CCGGCGCACCCACGGGCGCACTCCGCGGCCCTCCACTCCTGCTCGACGTAGGCCGTCGGTGAGGCGGCCTCCGCCCCGAAATAGCCCACGAAGCTGTCGATCACGGCCTGACGACGCTCCTCAGCGGAGAGTCGCTGCCAGCGTCGCGCCTCTCCGCCCTCGACGAATCCCAGCAGAATGCCGACCTCGCCGCTGGGTGGGGAAACATCGAACGTGATCTTGACCGGGCCCTGATCGGAGGCGGCCTGGCCGTTGAGACCCCGGTCGCGCCAGAACGGCGCCGGGTAGGCCGCGAAGGTCTTCGCGACGGTCCCGGCGGGAAGCTTCTGTGTGAGCTGGTCTCGCCAGGGTGGCAACGGTGGGTCGTAGTGCAGCCGCCCGGCCAGGGTCGGCGGCAGCGCGACCACGACCCGGTCGGCCCAAAGGTTCTCGCCGGTCCGGACGATGACGCTGACCCCGCCCTCGTCGTGCTGCAGGCAAATCACGGGGCTGTCGAACCGGACGTCGAGCCCCTCGGCCAGGCGCTGCGCCACGAGCACCGAACCACCGACCACACGGTCCTGCTGCGCGCCACGGTCCACGGCAAGCAGCGCCTCCAGGTCCGCGTTGCTGACCGCGTAGAACAGGGCGTGCAGCAAGGAGACATCTCGGGCATCGGCGGCGAACACGGCCTCGGCCGCGACCCGGAAGTACGCACGGCCACTCGGGGTGCGCAGGTTGCGGCGGATCCAGGACTCGAATGTCTGCCCGTCGAGCCAATCGGCCTTCGGGTGCGCCCACGGGCGCGCGGTGTCGACGCCGCGCGCCAGCCGGTCGAAGCGCGCCATCCCCTGGGCAAGGTCAGCGAGAGCGACCGGATTGAGCCGGGGCACCGCACCCTTGGTCGGTGAGACCAGGGCCCGCTTGCCGCCGAGCTCGATGACCAGCTTGCCCTCGTCGTTCCAGGTCCGGAACGTCTCCAGGCCCAGTTCCTCGACGAGCTCGTACATCCGGGAGTGACCCTCACCGATCCAGGTGCCGCCCAGCTCGACCGGAACTCCGACAATCTCGCCGCCCTCGGTGCGTCCACCGACCCGGTCTCGCGCCTCCAGCACGATCACCTCGGCGCCACGCTGCTGCAGAGTGCGAGCTGCCGTCAGTCCCGCCAGTCCCGCACCAATCACCACGACCTTCATTCGGCTCACTCCTCCGTTGAATTCGGTCATTCGACCGACTCTTTCGAGGGTAGGGGGCCGGCAACCCACCGGCAAGCATCTGTGCGAAAATTTCGGTCGATCGACCGAGAGGGGTGACGATGCCCTACCTGGAACAATCGGTGCGCCGAGAGCAGTTCATCGCCGCGGCCCGGTCCGCACTGGCGGCACACGGTGTCGCTGGAGCTTCAGTTCGCGTGGTCGCCGCGGAGGCCGGCGTTCCCCTCGCCACCATGCAGTACGTGTTCCCGTCCAAGGACGCCCTACTCCGGGCGGTCATCGAGGATGTGGTCGAGGAAATTGCCCAGGTGCTGGAGGCCTCGGCGGACACACACCGAGGCCTGGAGCACGCCATCCGCGCCGGGCTCGACGGGTTCTGGACCCGGCTCGTGGAGGGAGGGAGTGAGCTCCAGCTGCTTCAGTACGAGTTGACCCTCTATGCCTTGCGAACCACTGAGCATCAACACCTGGCGAGGCAGCAGTATCAGCGCTATGCGAAGGTCGTCGCCCACTGGTGCCAACAGGCGGCCGACAACGCGGACGAAACCATCGCGATGCCCGTCGATGACGTGGCCCGCGCCATCGTGGCCGGCGTGGACGGCCTCATCCTCCAGCACCTGTGTGATCCCACCGGCGCTCGAGCTCGGGACCAGCTCTCAACGCTGGCCGACATGACCGTCCGACTGGCACTCGGCAACGCGTGTACCTGACGGCCGGCGCAAACCGGCTTATCCCACTCGAGGGTGTACGACGGGCCGGTGATGCCCCGCAACGGCCCGTCGCGAACTCCATGAACAGACCGACGAAGACGAGGTAGCCGAAACCGTCATCGAGACGCAGTGTCAACGTCGCCTCGTCGCTCTTGAGTCAGTCGAATCGACACCGCCGATCGCGTCACCCCGAACCGATCAGCAATCTTCTGCTGAGTCCACCCCCAACTGACGAAGCCGGCTGACTTCGACCATGTCTTCTGCAGTCTGCTTCTCTCCAGTGCGCACCTGCACCCCGGCTGCCTTCAGATGCTTGATCACGGTGCTGTCGCGGATCTCGTACTTCCGAGCCAGCGCCGCTGACCCCGTGCCAGACGAGTAGTCCGCCACCATGGCGTCTCACTGTTCGTCCAACCTGCGACTGACACGCACTTCACGACTGATCTCCGCCTCGATGCACGGCTCCGTTCGCTGCTCAGAGGTCGCGCGATCTCGAGCTGCACCGATCGCCACCCCTGTTTCACCAAGGTTGGAAAACCGTCCCACGACCTCCGCTGAGACTGTGGGAACGCGGCAACGCCGACCCACTCGAGAACCCGTTGGTCGACGATCAGCCAGACCGGCGGAGGGTTCACCTCCGCCGCCAGAGGTCTGGCCGCGGCCGTCGAGACTTCGCCGGCCCAGAGCTCCGCACCACCGGTGGGGCAGTGGACGCCGTTCGGTCGTTATGACCCTGACGCGCCCGCCACCAGTGCTCGACCAGGGCAACGACTACCAGTGCAACGGCGACGATCGCACCACACAGAAACCGATTGGGGTGGTGTAGAGAGCCCTCGAACTGGGCCACAAGCTCATGTCGTGGGATTCCGTCGACGTCAACCGGCAGCCAACGGTCAAGTGTGCCCGCTGCCGCATGGACGAACAGCGGTGCTGAGAATCCAGCCACGAGCGACGGGATCCCCATCGCAAGCAGATGAGCCGACATCGGCGGGATGTACCACAGCATCGATGCAGCAGCGCGCGAAGCCAAGTACACCCACGCCAAGGAGACCAAAACGATCCCGATCCCGACCTGCGCGCTCGCCATGAGCCGTACTGGGGATGAGCCATCCACCGACGTGGCCCGTTGGTCAAGGAGCACGACAGCGACCGGTGCGCAGACCAGCACGGCCGCGGCCACTCGTCCGACCAGCGTGGACGTCGCCCGAAGAAGGTCCGTAGCTGCAGCGACCAGCACACCCAGGCTTCCCGAGTAGGGAAGCCCGGTCAGTCCGTGGATCACCGAGACGAACACAAAAGTTCCAAGAACGACGACCGACGAACACGTCAGGATGCCGAACGCAAGCGCGCCTAGGACAGGAACCGTCGTCGTCGCTTCAGGGTCCCGCGCGAGAAGCCATGGGAAGTAGACGACGGAAAGGAGGAAAGCACCCAGAAGCAGAACGGGATAGAGCCGAAACACCAAGAGCAGGTACCTCAGCCAGAAGCCCTCGCTGTGCCTCCGCCACCAGTCGGCCTCCGAGGCGATGGCCCGTCCTGTCCGTCGAGGCCACGGGTCCAGAGTCGTCACGGTGATCATGTATCGACGATCGATGTCGCCACCGACAGTTGTCGTGCTCGCAGCCCAGTCCGCACCCATCCGCCTCGGCGGCGATCTCGCCGGTCGGTGCGGCTTCCGCTTCCACCTATCGCCCACGCGACGATGGCGGTACCGTCGTCCCATCCAGGGGAATGAGGCGAGGGAGACGCCCGTGAGACGACTGTTGATCCCCTTGGCCGGCGCCCTGCTGGTGCTGGGCCTGACCGCGCCGCACGCCGTCGCCAAGGAGAACCGGATCGAGCGGAACTCGATGAGCCTGGTGAACGACCATCGCAAGGCCGAGGGGCTCAAGACGATGACGCGACAGGCGTGCCTGCAGAAGCACGCCGAGGTGCACGCTCAGCGGATGGCGAAGGCGAACCGTCTGTACCACCGCTCCAGCTCGGCGCTGCGCACGGTGATGAAGCGATGCAAGCTGACGTCGATCGGCGAGAACATCGCGCGCGGCACCGCGATGACCTCACCACAGGTCGTCCGCAGCTGGATGGGGTCGAGCGGTCACCGCGCGAACATCCTGAAGCCCGGGTTCAACCGCATCGGAGCCGCCTACCACAACGGCAAGAGCAGCCAGCGGTACTGGATCCAGCTCTACGGCCGGCACTGAGGCTCAGCGAGTCGCTGTCGTCGCGCCGTCCGCGTCTGGCGGTCGGTCCGGCGACTTGGCGTCGCCGAAAGGCTCGTCGCGCTCGCGGACGGCCTCCCGGAAACCCACGGTGGCGGCACGTTGCTGGAAGGCGTAGCCCTCCCGCGTGTGGCGCGACACCCCGTCGAAGACGGTGCTCACCATGCGCGACGTCTCGACCCCCTGCGCCAGCAGGGCGCTGTTGAGCGCGAGCTTGACCATCATCAGCTGGTTGACGGGCATCTGCGCGATGCGGTTCACGAGGTCCTCGGTGGCGTCGTCGAGCTCCTCGGCCGGCACCGATGCCACCGCCAGACCCCACTCCTGCGCCTGACGGCCGGTCATGCACTCCCCGGTCATCAACAGCCGCTTGGCGCGGGCGTCGCCGTTTCGGTGGGCCCACAGCCCGGCGGACGGGACGCCCCACACGCGCGTGGGTGGGTAGCCGATCTTCGTGTCGTCGGCGCAGATGATCTGGTCGGCGTGCAGCGCGATGTCCGATCCGCCCGCGACGGCGAAGCCGTGGAGCTTGGCGACCGTCGGCTTGTCGGCGTGCAGCAGACTGGCGAACCCCCGGGTGAAGCGACTCATCATCGCGTAGTCGGTCATCGGGTCCCACGTGGCGCCGGGGTCGTGGTTGCGCATCTGGACGACGGGGTCCAGCACCGTGCCCGTCGTCTCCGACGGTCCGCGTGCCGGGTCGGCCTGGTTCTCGGCGAAGACCGACAGGTCGTACCCGCCACAGAAGCCCTTGCCGCGTCCGGACACCAGGATGACGTGCACGCGAGGGTCGAGGTCGGCTCGCTCGACCGCCGCAGCGAGATCGAGCGGGGTGTCGTTCGTGATGGCGTTGCCGTGCTCGGGGCGGTCGAAGGTGATCCGCGCGACGCGACCCGTCACCTCGTAGGTCAACGTCGGATAGCGTGCGTGGTCGACCGGGGTGGGGCGCCCTGCGTAGAGCGAGTCCGATCGTTCCGTCTGGCCCTCGTTCCAAGGCGCCGCACCCGACTCGCTCATGCGGTCACGTCCTGAGAGAGCGAGGCGTAGGAGCGCGACCGCATCCGGGCCCTGTCGTTCGTTCGCTGGCGCCCACTCATGCGCCGACCTTGGGGGTCGCGCGCTCGATGACGGCGGCGGTGTCCACCCCCGTGGGCAGGGTGCCGAACACGGTGCCCCAGTCGCCGGCCAGCCGGCTGCGAGTGAAGGCGTCGGCCACCGCCGGGTGACCGTGTCGGACGAGCAGCGCACCCTGCAGCGTGAGGGCCATCGACTCCACGACGTGCCGTGCGCGGTACTCGACCTGCTCGAGGTCGGACAGCTCCTTCTTGAGCCGGACGACCGCGGCGTCGAGGTGCAGGTCGGCGCCCGACGCCGCGTCGAGCTCGTCGAGGAAGACCTGGACGGTCTCCGGCTGACGGGCCATGGCGCGCAGCGTGTCGAGTGCGGCGACGTTGCCCGAGCCCTCCCAGATGCTCATGAGCGGCGCTTCACGGTAGAGGCGCGGCATGCCGGAGTCCTCGATGTAGCCGTTGCCACCGAGGCACTCCAGCGCCTCCGCGGCGTGGATCGGCGAGCGCTTGCAGACGAAGTACTTGCTCACGGCGAGCGCGATGCGGCGAAGGGCGGCTGCCTGCTCGTCGCCACCGTGGGTCGCGTCGGTCAGCGCAGCCAGCCAGAGGGCCACCGTGGACGAGGCCTCCGCCTCCACGGCCAGGTCGGCCAGCACGTTGCGCATGAGCGGCTGGTCCACGTGCGCGGCCCCGAACGCGGAGCGGTGCGCTGCGTGGTGGGCGGCCTGCTGGACACCGACGCGCATGCTCGACGCCGAGCCGAGCGTGCAGTCGAGCCGCGTCATGTTGACCATCTCGATGATGGTCCGCACTCCGCGTCCCTCATCACCGAGACGCCAGCCCACGGCCCCGTCGTACTCGATCTCGCTGCTCGCGTTGGAACGGTTGCCGAGCTTGTCCTTGAGCCGTTGCAAGGCGATCGCGTTGGTGCTGCCGTCCGGCAGGACGCGTGGCAGCACGAAGCACGTGAGACCGCCCGGCGCCTGCGCGAGCGTCAGCAGCACGTCGGACATCGGGGCCGACGTGAACCACTTGTGCCCCCTCAGCCGGTAGGTGCCGTCCGGCTGCTCGACGGCGCGCGTCGTGTTGGCGCGGACGTCGGAGCCGCCCTGCTTCTCCGTCATGGACATGCCGGCGACGAGACCGCGCTTGCCCGCCGGCGCGGCGAAGGTCGGGTCGTAGCTGGTGTTGGTGAGACCGGGCTCGAACCGTCCGGCCAGCTCGGGGTCGACGCGCAGCGCCGGGACGGCGGCGTAGGTCATCGAGATGGGGCAGACGTGGCCGGCGTCCACTTGCATCCATGCGCTCAGCGCGGTGGCGCGCTCCAGGTGCGCGGTGGACGAGTCCGATGCCCAGGGGCCGCCGTGCAGGCCGAAGCCGACGGCCTTCTCCATGAGCGCGTGGTACGTCGGGTCGTACTCGACGCGGTCGACGCGGTTCCCGTAGCGGTCGTGCGTGTGGAGGACGGGCGTGTGTCGGTCGGCGAGGACTCCGAGGTCGAGGATCTCGGCCGATCCGGCTGCGACGCCCACCTCGCGGACCCGCTCGACGGCGTCGGGCGCGACGGCGTGGCGCTGCAGGGCCTCGGAGTACGGCGCGTAGTCACTGGCGTCGACGTCGATGAGTGGCGGGGGCTGGTTGGTGACCTCGTGCGTGGCGGTCATCTGTCCTCCTGTGGGTGGTGGGTCGTCAGGTCGGTCGGTGCCTGAGCAACCGAATGGCGCGTCGTGGGGTTGCTGAGGCACCGATGCAGGTGCTTCAGCCGGGATTCGGTTGCTGAGGCACCGATGAGGGGCTCAGGGTGGCGAGCTCGGCACGGAAGGCTTCGTACGTTCGCCGCAGCTCGTCGCCGGGCCAGTCGGCGGGCAGGAGCACGCTGGGCAGGTGAGGGTCGGAGCGCAGCTGTCGCACGATGGCGGCATTGGCCTCGAACCGCTCGGGCAGCGGCGCCCCGGAACGGGCGACGTCGAGCAGCGCATGCGCCACCGTGGCCCACGCGTCGAGATCCCACAGCCGACGCACGAGCGACTCCTCGTCGTCGGGTCTGGACGAGAGCACGACGTGCTCGACGTCCGGCAGCCGGAGCCGGTCGAGGTTGTCCGGCCGGAGCCAGACTCCCTCGCGCAGCTCGGCCAACCGACGTCTGGTGAGGGTCCGGCGCAGCTCGGCTCGCTCTGCCGCACCACGTCCCGCACCCGTGAGGACGACCGTGCACCACGACCCGTCCCACGGATGAGACGGCGGACGCAGCGCCTCCTCCTGGGCGTCCTGGCGACGCAGGTGGCGCTCGCTGAGCCGGTAGACGGAGTCCCTCGCCACGACCTCGCCCGCACCGGCGAGTCGGGAGAGAGCGACCCGGGTGGTGGCGGGCGCGACGCCGAAGCGATCGGCCAGCCCCACGACCTCCCGCGCCGCCAGGCCTTCTGCGGGCGCGCCGAGGAGCAGGCTCAGCACGACGGAGCGCGCGGTGAGCGTGGATCCACCCGGAGCGAGAATCGGCACAGACATTACAGAAACTCTTTCAGTCGTCCATGAACTGTAATACGGGCAGCGTGGCGCCGTCCACCCCTCGCTGGTAGGAACGAGACGTGAGCGTCTCTCCCCCGCGTCGCGTGGAGCGCCGCAACGCGACCTTCCAGTACTGGCAGACCCTGTTGACCAATCGCACCAAGCGCACGCGCGCAGGCGAGGTGCTCGTGCAGGGCGTCCGGCCGATCACGGTGGCCGTCGAGTCCGGGGTCGAGGTCACCGCCGTGCTGCTCGACGACCGGGACCGGCACTCGGCGTGGGCCGAGGAGGTCATCGCCCGCACCGGCGCGCCCGTCACCGTCGTCGCCCACGAGCTCATGGTCGAGCTGGGCGACAAGGAGGACACCGCTCCGGAGCTGCTCGCCCTCGTCCGCATGCCGTCGGACGACCTGGATCGCCTGCCGGACGGCCCCGATGCCGTCGTGCTCGTGCTGGACCGGCCCTCCAGCCCCGGCAACATCGGGACCCTCGTGCGATCGGCCGACGCCCTGGGTGCCGCGGCCGTGGTCACCACCGGCCACGCGGCCGACGTGTGGGACCCCAAGACGGTGCGGGCCAGCACCGGGTCGGTGTTCGCGCTGCCCGTCGTCCGCGCCGACGCGGCCGCTCAGGTGCTGGACTGGGTGGATCGACGTCGTGCCGGCGGCGGCAGCGTCACCGTCGTGGGCACCGACGAGTCCGGGGACGTCCTGCTGTCAGAAGCCTCGCTGAGTGGAGCTCTGGTGCTGGTCGTGGGCAACGAGACCCGCGGGATGAGCCGGGCGTGGTCGCGGGCGTGCGACGTCGTGGCGCGCATCCCGATGGCGGGTTCGGCCAGCTCGCTCAACGCCGCGGCGTCGGGCTCGATCGCGCTCTATGAGGTGGCGAGACGACGACGGCTCGCGGAGTGAGCCCCTCGACCCGCGACGCGCCAGAGTCCCGCGGTCGGCGGGCGAGACATCGGCGCTCGAGTAGCGACGGCCGACCAGGAACGAGCGGAGCCGGAGCGTATCGAGACCAGGAGCCGAGACGACCGGCCGGAGAGAAGTCTGCGCGAGTCAGTGCGCGGACTCGTACGCCTCGATGACCGACGCGGGGACGCGACCACGAGAAGGCACGTCCAGGCCCTGCTCCTGCGCCCAGGCGCGCACGGCCTTGGCGTCAGGCCCCGAGGTTGCCGAAGCGCTCGCCTTGCGGCCCGGCCGGCCGGCTCGGCGCCCGACGGCGATGTAGGGCGCTACCGCCTTCTCGAAGGTCTCACGCTCGCTCGCCGTGAGGTCCACCTCGTAGCCGACGCCGTCGAAGACGAACCGCACCGTGGGGGACGTGGACTCGATCTCCTCGCCACTGAGGTCGGAGAAGTATTTCTCAATTGTCTTTCGCGCCATACCCGCACACTATCGAAAGTCCACGAAAGTCAGCCGCCGGCCGATAATCGGGTCGAGTTTCTCCGACGTCGTTCCTCGAGTGCCGGCGGTCACCTTCTCCGGACCCTTCTCCGGCGCTGCGGGGAGGCCTCCGTGGACGCACACCGACCGGTGCCCCTCAGCATGGCCGGGCGCGGACCGTGGTCGAGAGCTCCGACGTCGACGATGACCTTGCGGCCGCTCACGGTGCGGCGACGAACCCGCGGTCGCCGAGCAGGGGGACCGTCCGGCTCGCCCCGACGTCGGCCGCGTGGGCGAGGTCGGCCTCGCGCCCGTCGACGACGAGCTGCTGCCCGCTCGCCGACGCCGCCAGGTGCGCCGCCTCCCGTCCGGCGACGAGTCGGAACGCGTCCGCGGCGTGCGCGGCCTCGGGTGAGAGGCCGGGCCAGTCGTGGTCCTCCAGTGCAGCCAGGACGGCGCCGGCACCCCACAGGTCCTCGACGGCGGGCCGCAGGGATCCGTCGGGCCAGCGATCACCGACGGAGACGACGGCCACCGTCGCGTGCTCGGCGTCGTGCTCACGCGCCAGCCAGTCGGCGACGGCCCGGGCATTGCGGAGCCCGGTGGCCACGACGGTGGTGGCGACGGCATCGACGGTCCGGACGACGACGTCCGTCTCGGGCACGGGGACGACGTCGGCCCCGGCGTCGATCCGCCCGGCCCCCGCACCGGCGAAGCCGAGGACGTCGACCACCACCACGACGTCGGCCCCGTCGGCCACGGCCGCACCCCCGGTGGCTCCCCACTCGAAGCGCACCGGGTGCCCGATCTGTCCGTGGGCGACTGGCACGCCACCAGTGTGACGGACGGCCGGTGCACGCGCGGCGGATGACGCCAGTCGGACCCGTCGGTTCGCTCGTCGGGCGATCGGCCTGCTGCTCGACCGGCTCCGGGCGGGATCACGTCAGCACGGTGGTCGTCTCGTCGCTCCCGTCGGTCCCGTCGGTCCCGTCGGTCCCGTCGGTCCCGTCGGTCCGACGGAGGTGGCGCAGGGCTCGCAGCGCGGCCACCACACCGAGGACGCCCAGCGCCGCGACGCCCGCGCCCATCGCCATCGACCCGGCGGCCCCCGGACCGCCCGCGACGACCAGCGCGCCGATCAGGGCGGACGAGATCGCGTTCGCGACCAGCTCCGCGGTCCCCACGCCGGCCGCCGCCTTGGACGCCTCCACCGGGTCGTCGCTGCTCCTCATCGCCGCGACGCTGAAGTGCGGGAAGGCCAGACCGACTCCGGCGCCGGCGAGGACGAGGGCAGCTACCCAGGCCCACGCGACCCAGTCCGCGGACGATTGCTGCGTCGCCGCGAAGACCACGAGCCCCACCACCATGAGCACCGGCCCGATGACCATCAGCCGCCGACTCGTGCGCTCGCTGTCGACGCTGGCGCTGCCCAGCTGCACGAAGCTCCAGCCGACCGAGACGGTCGCCCCGAACAGACCGGCCACGAGTGGCGACATGCCGGCGAGCTCCTGGCCGAACTTCGGCAGGAAGATCTCCACCATCGCAGCGGAGGTCAGGACGCCGAGCACGATGTAGATCCACTTCAGGGGGTTGCCGCGCTGGTAGGTGATGCGCGGGAACACCGGCGAGGAGGCAGTCCGGTCGGCGAGGACGAACCCGATCAACAGGGCCCCGCCCGCGAGCAGGGCGAAGGCCGTCGGCCAGCCGGCTCCGACGATCGTGGCGGTGCTGAACGCCGCCGCCGCGAGGACCAGCACGAGCAGCGGCGCCACCGGCACCGCGCCGAAGTCCTCGACGAGCTGGGGGCGTCGTGGCAGCGCGCGCAAGGCCATGAGGCCGAGCACGACGGCGACGACGGCGAGCAACCAGAACGCTCCACGCCACATCTGCAGCTGCGCGAACAGACCCCCGGTGGCCGGCCCGACGAGGGTGCCGAAGCCCCACATCGCCGAGACCAGTCCGGTCGCTCGCGTCCAGAGGCGCTCCGGCAGGGCGTCGCGGATGACCGCGTAGCCGAGTCCGGCGAGCAGTCCACCGCCGAGCCCCTGCAGGACCCGTGCGACCAGGAGGAGCTCCATGGTCGGCGTGAGCGCCGCGCCGACCGAGCCCACGGCGAAGAGCACGAACGCCACGAGGTAGGCGCGTGCGGCACCCCACGAGGCGAGGGCGCGCGCGACCAGCATCGCGGTCAGCACCGAGGCGACCATGAACGTCGTGGTCACCCACGAGTAGTACTGCTCGCCGCCGATCTCGGCGACCGTCGTCGGCAGCAGGGCCGACGTGATGAAGGTGTTCATCGCGAACACGGCGACGCCGCCGGCGAGCACCAGCGAGGCGGTGGCGTGCTCGCCGCTGAACAGCTCGGACCAGCTGCCAGCAGAGGCTCTGGATGCCGATGTGTGGGCGGCGTCCTCCGCCGCTCGGGTGGGTTCGTGAGTCATGGGGCGAACGTAGGATCTCAACTGCGGTTGAGGTCAACGGCGATCTCCCTCACCCCACGCGTCGCGTGCCGACACCGGCGACCGGTCGACGCCGTGACCCGGCGTGGGGCAGCGTGAGCAGGCAGATGTCAGCGGCGGCGACGGAAGATCTGCTTGACCACCTCGCGCGCGAGGGTGCGGGACGCCTCCCCGACGGCACGGTCGAGCGTCGACTGACGGCGCGAGGCGGACCGGGAGCGCCCCGACGAGCGTGCGTCCTTCTCCAGCTGGTCCGCCTCGCGCTGGGTCCGCTGCTGCGCGTCCTCTGCCGCCGCCTGGGCCCGCACTGCGTCCGCGGCGGCCTCGAGCGACTCGGTGGCCGACGCCGGATCGATCGCCGTCCCGTAGCGCGGCAGCAGCGCCGAGGCCTGCACCGTCGCAGCGATCTGCGGAGCCGGCATCGGGTCCATCGAGCCCTGCGGAGCGCGCAGCCGGGTCCACGCCACCGGAGTGGGGGCACCGTCCTCGTCCATCACGGTGACCACGGCCTCGCCGATCGAGAGCGACGTGAGCACCTCCTCCAGGTCGTACTCCGACGTCGGGTAGGTGCGCACCGTCGCTCGCAGCGCCTTGGCGTCGTTGGGGGTGTGGGCCCGGAGCTGGTGCTGGATCCGTGAGCCGAGCTGCGCCAGCACGTCCTCCGGCACGTCCTTGGGCGTCTGCGTCACGAACACGATGCCGACACCCTTGGACCGGATGAGCCGGACGGTCTGCGCCACCTGCTCGAGGAAGTCCTTCGAGGCGTCCTTGAACAGCAGGTGCGCCTCGTCGAAGAAGAAGACGAGCCGCGGCTGCTCGACGTCGCCCACCTCGGGCAGGTCCCGGAACAACCGGGACAGCAGGTACATGAGGAACGTGGAGAACAGCGCCGGCTTGTCCTGGACGCTCGGGACCTCCAGCAGGGAGACGATGCCCGACGTCCGCCCGTCGACCGTCGTGGTGCGCAGGAAGTCGGCCGGGTCGATCTCCGGCTCGCCGAAGAACGCGTCCGCGCCCTGGTCGGCGAAGGCGATGAGCTCGCGCAGGATGACACCCGCCGTCGCGCTCGACAGGCCGCCCAGCTCCTTCAGCTCGGCCTTGCCGTCGCCGGTGAGGTGGGTGAGGAGTGAGCGCAGGTCGCCGAGGTCGACGAGTCGCAGGTCCCTGTTCCGGGCATGGTGGAAGACGAGCGCGAGCGACGACTCCTGGGTGGCGTTGAGGCCCAGGACCTTGCTGAGCAGCAGCGGACCGAACGACTCGACCGTCGCCCGGATCGGCACACCCGCGCCCAGACCGCCGAGGGTGAAGAACTCCGTGGGCGTCGCCCGGGGCTGCCAGTCCTGACCGATGCCACGCGTCCGCTCCAGCAGCTTCTCCTTGCCCTCCCCAGGCGTGGCGATGCCGGACAGGTCGCCCTTGACGTCGGCCGCGAAGACGGGAACACCGAGTGCGGCCACCTGCTCGGCGAGCACCTGCAGGGTCTTGGTCTTGCCGGTGCCTGTCGCGCCGGCGACGAGGCCGTGCCGGTTGAGCATCGCGAGGGGGATGCGCACGGGGACGTCCGGCCGCGGCGTCCCGTCCTCCACGAGAGCCCCGATCTCGACGACCGTCCCGCTGAAGGCGTAACCCTCGCGGATGCTCGCGGCGTGCGCGCCCAGCGTCGCCGCGGGGACCTCCTCGCCGGCGACCGGCGAGGAAGAGACGTCCTCGCCCGGTGGCGGCCCGGGCGGGGCCGGCGGCGTCGGAGCCGTCGCCGCCGCGGCGGCCTGGTCGGCGGCAGCAGCGGCCAGCTCGTCCGCGCGTTCACGGGCCTCGCGAGCCGCCTGCTCGGCGGTCGCGGCGGCCTCCTCGGCCCTCGCTGCGGCTTCGCGGGGGTCGTCGGCGCTCCGATCGCCTGCCATGCGGTCAGGCTACCGCTCGCGGCCGGTCGGTCTGTCTAGACTGACCCGGTGATCTTTCGGAGGGTGGCAGACGGTCGGCCGTACCCGGACCACGGCCTGTCCCAGCGCGACTGGGCCGAGGTGTCCCCGACCCAGGTCCATCTCTGCGACCTCACCACCACCAAGACGAAGCTGGATCTCGCCCACCTGCTCGACGAGGACTCCACCTACTTCGGCGACCTGTTCGCCCACTGCGTCGCCTGGGACGGAGAGCTGTTCCTGGAGGACGGACTGCATCGCGCCGTGCGCGCCGCGCTCCAGCAGCGCGGGATGCTGCACGCCCGGGTCCTGACGCTCACCCCCGAGACCGCCAGGAGTCCTCGATGAGTCTGCCTCGCATCCACGCGGCGCCCGTGATCCTCGTGTGCGCCGCCGTGCTGATCGGCGGCTCGTTCCTCGGCTTCCGCCTCGTCACGGCCGAGGCCGACATCGAGGAGGCACCGACGTGCGAGAGCACGACCGTCGCCGCCGGCGATCCCGTCAAGCCGCCGATCGTCTCGGTCGACGTCTTCAACGCCAGCCAGCGCGCCGGGCTCGCCAACCGCGTCAGCATCAACCTCCAGCGCCGCGGGTTCCTCCCCGGCCAGGTCGGCAACAGCGACATCGAGGTGGAGGCCGAGGGTGTCACCATCGTCACGGACGATCCCGAGGACGCGCGCGTGAAGCTCGTCGCCGCGCAGTTCGGGAAGGTCGAGTACCTCGAGCCGGCAGACTCCGCCCCGACGGAGAACATCGTCGTCGTGGTGGGCAACGACACCAACGAGGACCTCGCCGAGGGTGCCGCCGAGGAGGTGGAGGCGGACACCGACGTGACGGTGTGCCTGCCCATCGCTCCCGAGCTGGCCGAGGGGTCCGCCGGTTGATCGGCACTCGGCCGATCAGCACTCGGTCGATCAGCAGAGGGTCGATCGGCGCAGGGTTGATCGGCGCAGGCCGCCACCGTGCTGTTGGCTGGGGTCCATGCACCGACGACAGCTCCTGCGGCTCGCCGCGGCGACGGTCGCACTGCCCTGGGTGGCAGCCTGTCGGAGTGGGGGCGGACCGTCGCTGCCGGCCGCTGACTCCACGGTGAACGGCGCACGGACCGTGACGTACGGCGACCACCCCGCTCAGCTCGCCGAGCTCACCCTGCCGAACGACCGACCGCGAGGCGTCGTCGTGGTCATCCACGGAGGGTTCTGGCGAGCGCAGTACGACCTGTCCCTCGGTCGCCCCCTCGCGGCGTCGCTGGCCGCGGAGGGGTGGGCCGCGTGGAACCTGGAGTACCGACGCGTCGGCGACGGCGGGGGCTTCCCGACCACCTTCGACGACGTCGCGGCCGGCATCGACGCCCTGGCCGACGTCGACGGGATCGACACCTCCCGCGTCCTCACCCTGG
>JBQGDU010000473.1:0-10575 GCA_052039245.1 Aeromicrobium sp.
GTCGACGACGTCTCCTTCACCTGCCGACCCGGCACGGTCACCGGCTTCCTCGGACCCAACGGCGCCGGCAAGTCCACCACGCTCCGCATCCTCGCCGGGCTCACCGTCGCCGACTCCGGCTCCGCCACGATCGCGGGCGTCGACGACCGCGACATCCCCAACCCGGCCACGCAGGTCGGCGTCCTGCTCGACGCCTCTGCCCAGCACGCCGGGCGCACCGGTCGCGAGATCCTCACGATCGGCCAGAAGACGATGGGTCTGCCCGCGTCGCGCGTCGAGGACATGCTGAAGCTCGTGAGCCTGTCGGACAAGGAGTCCAAGCGGCGGCTGCGCAACTACTCGCTCGGCATGCGTCAGCGCCTCGGTATCGCCCACGCACTGCTCGGCGACCCGAAGATCCTTGTCCTGGACGAGCCCGCCAACGGACTCGACCCGGCCGGTATCCACTGGATGCGCAGCCTTCTGCGCGAGTACGCCAACCGCGGCGGCACGGTGTTGCTCTCCTCGCACCTGCTGCACGAGATCCAGATCATCGCCGACGAGCTCATCGTCATCGGCAACGGCAAGATCGTCGCCCAGGGCACGAAGGATGAGCTCCTGAAGTCCGCGGGCACGTTCGTCCGAGCCGGCGACCCCTCGGCCCTCGCGAACGCCCTCGCCGGCGCCGGCATCCAGGCCACCGCCTCCGGAGCGGGTCTCGCCACCGAGGCCACGCCGGAGCAGGTCGGTCAGGCGGCGGCTGCCGCCGGCGTCGCCCTCGTCGAGCTGCGCCAGGCCGACAGCGCTGGCCTGGAGGACATGTTCCTCCAGCTCACCGCCACCACCCAGCGCGAGCAGTCCACGCAAGGAGTTCAGGCATGAACGAGCGCCAGCGAGTGACCGACAAGACAGGAGTGCGGTCACGCTTCTACGCTACTTTCTCTGAGGACGTGACCGCATGACCGAGACCACTGCACCTCCCGTCGTCATCGACACCGACCGACCGAAGATCCCCTTCAGTCGCATCACCGGTGTCGAGATCCGCAAGATGTTCGACACGCGTGCCGGGCTCTGGCTGATGATCATCACCGGCATCCTGTTGGCGCTCACCATGATCGGCGTCCTGCTGGTCGTCGGACTCGTCGACAACGCCTCGATCACGGCCGACGGGTTCTCCCAGGCCTTGACGTTCCCGTTGTCGCTGCTGCTGCCGGTCTTCGCGATCTCGACCGTGACCAGCGAGTGGGGTCAGCGCAACCACCTGACCCTCTTCACGCTGGAGCCGCATCGCCTGCGGGTCTTCCTCGCCAAGCTGGTCGCCGTCATCACCCTGGCGCTCGGCACCATCGTGGTGGCCATCGTCTTCGGTGTCATCGGCAACCTGCTGGCCGGCGTCATCACGGGCGACGACGTCGTCTGGGATGTCGACGTCAAGATGCTGATCTGGACGGTCGGTCTGCAGCTGGCGTACTTCCTGATGGCCTTCGCGCTGGCGACGCTGCTGCTCAACACGCCCGCGGCCGTGGCGGTCTTCTACGCCTTCGGCCTGATCGTCCCGATCATGGTCTACTCGCCGCTGCTGGCGTTCTTCCAGTGGGCCCGGGACCTGCTTCCCTGGCTCGACTTCAACCTGGCCGCCTCCTCGCTCATGCTGGGCCAGGACGCGATGGGGGAGCCGGTCGACGCCGGAGCGTTCGAGGTCGTGCGGTTCGTCTTCGCGCTCGTCCTCTGGATCGGCGTGCCGGGCGTGCTCGGGTTCCTGCGGATCCTCAAGACGGAGATCAAGTAGGGACCCCCAAGGCTCGGGGTCAGTGGGCGGGACACTCATCCGACCCCGATGAGAGAGAATGGCGGCATGCGAAAGCGTGTCGCCATTCTCGGCTCTACGGGCTCCATCGGGACCCAGGCACTCGACGTGGTGGCCGCCAACCCGGACCGGTTCGAGGTGACGGCGATCGCCGCGGGCGGCTCGGACCCCGCCCTGCTGGCGAGGCAGGCGATCGAGCACGCGGTCCCGCTCGTCGCCGTGGCCCGCGCGACGTCGGCGCAGGACGTCCAGCTCGCGTTGTACGCCGAGGCGCAGAAGCGCGGATGGTCCGTGGGTGACCACCGTGTCCCACGACTCGTGACCGGCCCCGACGCGGCGTGCGAGGCGGCCCGCGCACCGTCGGACGTGGTGTTGAACGGGATGACCGGCGCGGTCGGCCTGCGGCCCACCCTCGCGGCTCTCGAGAACGGCGCGACGCTCGCGCTGGCCAACAAGGAGTCGCTGATCATGGGCGGTGCTCTCGTCACCGACGCGGCCGAGCCCGGTCAGCTGGTGCCGGTCGACTCCGAGCACTCCGCCATCGCCCAGGCGCTGCGGGGGGAGCGCATGGAGGATGTCGCCCGCCTCGTCGTCACGGCGAGCGGGGGCCCGTTCCGCGGGCGCAGCCGCGCGGAGCTGGTCGACGTCACCCCGGAGCAGGCCATGGCCCACCCGACGTGGGACATGGGCCCGGTCATCACGATCAACTCCGCCACGCTGGTCAACAAGGGACTGGAGGTCATCGAGGCGCACCTGCTGTTCGACATCGGCTTCGACCGCATCGACGTCGTGGTCCACCCGACCTCAGTGGTGCACTCGATGGTCGAGTTCGTCGACGGCTCCACCATGCTGCAGGCCTCGCCACCGGACATGCGTCTGCCGATCGCCCTGGGTCTCGCCTGGCCGGAGCGGGTTCCCGGCGCCTGTCCACCCTGTGACTGGAGCCGACCAGAGACCTGGGAGTTCCTCCCGCTGGACGAGGAGGCGTTCCCGGCGATCCGACTGGCTCGACGCGCAGGGGAGTTCGGGCTCACCGCCCCGGCGGTCTACAACGCGGCCAACGAGGTGTGCGTCGACGCCTTCGTGGAGGGTCGCTTGGACTTCCTCGGCATAGTCGACGTGGTGGGCGACGTGCTCGCCGAGCACGTCGACGATCCCGACGTCGCCCGCACACCGATGTCACTGGAGGCCGTCCTCGCGGCCGACGACCGCGCGCGCGAGCGCGCCCGAACTCTTGTGGAGCGACGATGACGGCGACGAACGAGCGGCAGCGAGGGAGCCATCAGGCACTCACGGCGCCGCGTCCGTATTCTCGCCACTTCTTGACGGAGGTGGCGCCGTGATCTACGCCCTCGGCGTCATCGTCTTCGTCGTCGGCGTGATCGTCTCCATCGCACTGCACGAGGTCGGCCATCTCTACCCCGCCAAGAAGTTCGGCGTGAAGGTGACGCAGTACTTCGTCGGGTTCGGCAACACGTTGTGGTCCACACGTCGCGGCGAGACGGAGTACGGGTTCAAGTCGATCCCGCTCGGCGGCTACGTCAAGCTCGTCGGCATGCTCCCGCCGGCGAAGGAGCAGGACCCGGCCACCGTGCGTGACACGAATACCGGTCTGTTCACCCAGCTCGTCGCCGATGCCCGTCACGCCGAGTACGAGACGGTGACCCCAGAGGACCAGGAACGGCTCTTCTACCGGCTGCCGTGGTGGAAGAAGGTCATCGTCATGGCGGGCGGCCCGATGGTCAACGTGGCGATCGCGGTGGTGCTGTTCACGATCCTCATCATGGGCTTCGGGACGTTCCAGCCCACCACCACGGTCGCCGCGGTCTCGGACTGCGCCATCACCGATGCCGAGGCGGGCCGCACGTGCACCGACGAGGACCCCGTCACGCCGGCCAAGCTGGCGGGGCTGCAGCCGGGCGACGAGATCGTCGCCTTCAACGGTGAGGAGATCACCTCCTGGGAGCAGCTCACGGGACTGATCCGCGGCAATGCCGATCGCGACGCCACGATCGTGGTCGAGAGGGACGGTGAGCGGATCTCCGAGCAGGTGCCCACCACCGTCATCCCGCGGGCGTCGCTCGAGGATCCCGAGCGGACCGAGGAGGTCGGCTTCCTCGGGGTGGAGCCGGAGCAGCAGCAGGTCCGGCAGGGACCCGTCGTGGTCGCCGACGTGATGTGGGGCCAGGTGAAGGCCACGGCCGAGGCGATCGCTCGCCTCCCGGTCAGGATGGTCGACGTCACGAAGGCGGCGTTCGGGGCCGACCGCCCGGACGACGGCCCGATCAGCGTCGTCGGAGCGAGCCGGGTGGCCGGTGAGCTCGTCACGGTGGACCAGCCGTCGTGGTCCGAGCGCGCGCAGCGGCTGATGGGCCTGCTCGCGACGCTGAACCTGTTCCTCGCACTGTTCAACTTCGTCCCGCTGCTGCCGCTCGACGGTGGCCACATCGCCGGCGCCCTCTGGGAGGGGATCAAGCGGGGTTGGGCCCGACTTCTCGGGCGTCCGGACCCCGGACCGGTCGACGTGGCGAGGATGCTGCCCGTCGCCTATGCCGTAGGTGGCATCCTGATCATCATGAGCGTCATCCTCATCTATGCCGACATCGTGAATCCGGTGAGTCTCTCGTGAACCAACCGATCTCCCTGGGGATGCCCGAAGCGCCACCACCGGTCCTGGCGCCGCGCCGCAAGACCCGCAAGATCAAGGTCGGAAGTGTCGACGTCGGCGGCGATGCGCCGATCTCGGTGCAGTCCATGACGACGACACTGACCTCCGACATCAACTCGACGCTGCAGCAGATCGCCGAGCTCACGGCCGCCGGTTGTGACATCGTCCGGGTGGCGTGCCCCAGTCAGGACGACGCCGACGCGCTGCCCGCCGTCGCGCAGAAGTCGCAGATCCCCGTGATTGCGGACATCCACTTCCAGCCCAAGTACGTCTTCGCCGCCATCGACGCCGGATGCGCGGCCGTGCGGGTCAACCCCGGCAACATCCGCAAGTTCGACGACCAGGTGGGCGCCATCGCCAAGGCGGCCAAGGATGCCGGGGTCTCGCTGCGCATCGGCGTCAACGCGGGCTCGCTCGACAAGCGTCTGCTGGAGAAGTACGGCAAGGCGACCCCCGAGGCACTCGTCGAGTCGGCCGTGTGGGAGGCCTCGCTGTTCGAGGAGCACGACTTCCACGACTTCAAGATCTCGGTCAAGCACAACGACCCCGTCGTCATGGTGCGGGCCTACGAGCTGCTGTCCGAGCGAGGCGACTGGCCGCTGCACCTCGGCGTCACCGAGGCCGGGCCGGCGTTCCAGGGCACCATCAAGAGCGCCACGGCGTTCGGTGCCCTGCTGAGCAAGGGCATCGGCGACACCATCCGGGTCTCGCTGTCGGCGCCGCCGGTGGAGGAGATCAAGGTCGGCCAGCAGATCCTGGAGTCGCTCAACCTGCGGCCCCGCAAGCTGGAGATCGTCTCCTGCCCCTCGTGCGGACGTGCCCAGGTCGACGTCTACTCGCTCGCCGACGAGGTCACCGCCGGGCTCGACGGGCTGTAGGTCCCGTTGCGGGTGGCCGTGATGGGCTGCGTGGTCAACGGACCCGGGGAGGCGCGGGAGGCAGACCTGGGGGTGGCCAGCGGCAACGGCAAGGGTCAGATCTTCGTCAAGGGCGAGGTCATCAAGACCGTGCCGGAGAGCAAGATCGTCGAGACCCTCATCGAGGAGGCCATGCGGATCGCCGAGGGCATGGAGCCCGTGGAGGGCGGCTCGGCGAGCGTCTCGGTCTCCGGCTGAGGATTACTCCTCGAGCACTGAGTCCAGCGTCTGCGTGCGACTGGCCTGGGCGGGATCCTCGGTGTCACGCACGACGACGACGGGACAGTGCGCGTGGCGGGTGACCTGCTCGGCCACCGAACCCAGGACCAGCCCGCGGAAACCACCCCTGCCACGGGGTCCGACGACGAGCAGCTCGGCGTCCTCGGACAGCTCGATGAGGCCGTTGGCGGCAGCCTTGTGCGGTGCGGCGAACTCGACGGGGACGTCGCGGAACTCCGCCCTGATCGCAGCCGTGTCGTGCTCGAGTCGGTCGGTCACGGCGTCGGCGAAGTCCGCCAGCGGTGGAACGTAGCCCCGCTCGGCGCTCTTGGGGCGGGGAGCCGTCGTGATCGACCAGCCCCGGACGACGGTGACGGCCAACGACGCGCGCTCGGCCCACCGCAGAGCCCAGCGGAGGGCGGCGTCGGCGAAGGGGGAGCCGTCGTGCCCGACCACGATGCGATCTGGTGTGCTCATGGGCCGATCCTACGTCCGAAGCGCAGGGCCCGGGGCTACAGTGAGGCCGTCGGACCCACTGGCGGGTCGACGGACCCGGGAGGTGAGCGTGTCCCAGACCGTTCCGGACCGCCGTCCCGTGGCCGCCTCCGTCCGGTCGCTGGGCCCGTCGGACGTGTCGCGGCTGGTGGCCCTGCTCGATCGTGACCCCTTGACCAACGTGTTCGTGCGTCACCGCGTCGATCAGACCGGTCTGCAGCCGCGCCTCCTCGGCGGCAGCGTCTGGGGCTACGAGGTGGACGGGGAGCTGGTCGCTGCGTGCCATGCGGGCGCGAACGTCGTCCCGGTGGGGGCCACCGACGACGCGATCGCGGCGTTCGCGTCCCGGCTCCTCGCCGAGGACCATCGCGCGGCCTCCGTCGTCGGACCTCGCGACCAGGCGACGCGGTTGTGGCGTCTTCTCGAGCCGACATGGGGACCGGCGCGATCACCCCGACCGATCCAGCCGTTCCTCGCGCTCGACGGTCCGGCGGCCGTGGCACCGGACTCCCGGGTGCGTCGCGTCCTGGTGGACGAGATCGACGTGCTGTACCCGGCGTCGGTCTCGATGTTCCGCGAGGAGGTCGGGATCGACCCCGAGGCGGGTGGCTCGCTGAACTACCGAGCGCGGGTCACCCAGCTCATCGCCCTCGGGTGGGCGTTCGCGATCATCGAGGACGGTGAGGTGCTGTTCAAGGCCGAGGTCGGGGCGGCCACGGCGCACGCCTGCCAGATCCAGGGGGTCTGGGTGCATCCTCGCCTGCGGGGGTCCGGCCTCTCGGTGGCGGCCATGGCCGCGGTGGTCGAGCAGGTCCGAGCCGACGTCGCCCCCGTCGCCACGCTCTACGTCAACGAGCACAACCGACCTGCGCGGGCCGCCTACGACCGTGTCGGCTTCCGGCAGGTGGACACCTTCTCGTCCTACCTGCTGTGATCGGCCGCGGCTGCGACGAGACCGTACGCTGCAGGCATGGATCGTGACGTGAAGGCCCTGGCCGCCCTGCTCGCCGTCGCCGGCGTCGCGCACTTCGTGAGGCCGCAGCCGTTCGAGCGCATCGTGCCCAAGGCCCTGCCGCGCAAGCGCGAGCTGGTCTACGCCTCCGGTGTGGCCGAGCTCGGCAGTGCGGCGCTGCTGGCCCATCCCAGGACACGACGCACTGGCGGGCTTCTTGCCGCCGGACTGCTCGCGTCGGTCTTCCCGGCCAACGTCCAGATGGCCGTCGACGTGGTGCGCAGCGAGCGGGCGCCGACGTGGTTCAAGGCGGGGACGGTCGGTCGGCTCCCGCTGCAGATCCCCCTGGTGCGCACGGCGCTCAAGGCGACTCGCTCCTGACCGCCCGCGTCGGGTCTCCTGCGCGGCTCGCTAGGCTGCGGACATGCGGATGTCCCGGCTGTTCCTGCGAACCCTGCGAGACGATCCGGCCGACGCGGAGGTGCCGAGCCACCGGCTGCTGGTGCGGGCCGGTTACGTGCGTCGGGCCGCCCCCGGCATCTACTCCTGGCTCCCGCTGGGTCTGAAGGTGCTCGAGCGCGTCGAGGCCATCGTCCGTGAGGAGATGGACGCGATCGGGTCGCAGGAGGTGCGGTTCCCCGCCCTGCTGCCGCGCGAGCCGTACGAGGCCTCGAACCGGTGGACGGAGTACGGGCCGAACCTGTTCCGTCTGCAGGACCGTAGGGGCACGGACATGCTGCTCGGCCCGACGCACGAGGAGATGTTCACGCTCCTGGTGAAGGACCTGTACTCCTCCTACAAGGACCTGCCGCTGAGCCTGTACCAGATCCAGACCAAGTACCGCGACGAGGCACGTCCACGCGCGGGCATCCTGCGCGGGCGCGAGTTCATCATGAAGGACTCCTACTCCTTCGACGTCGACGACGCCGGGCTCGCGGCCAGCTACCAGGCGCACCGCGAGGCCTACGTCCGCATCTTCGACCGGTTGGGCTTCGAGTACGCCGTCGTGCACGCGGACTCCGGCGCCATGGGTGGGTCGGCGAGCGAGGAGTTCCTGGCGGTCGCGGAGACCGGGGAGGACACCTTCGTCCGCTCGCCGGGAGGCTACGCCGCGAACGTGGAGGCGGTCACGACCGTCGTCCCCCCGGCCGAGCCGTACGACGACGTGCCGGCCGCCAACCCGGTGCGCACCCCTGACACGCCGACGATCGACACGCTCGTCGCTCACCTGGACGAGCACTTCCCCCGCGACGACCGCCCCTGGTCGGCCGCGGACACGCTCAAGAACGTGCTCGTCGTGCTGCGCCATCCTGACGGGACGCGCGAGCCCCTCGCCATCGGGTTGCCCGGTGATCGCGAGGTCGACGCCAAGCGGCTCGAGACGCAGGTCTCTCCCGCGGAGGTCGAGCCCTTCGAGGAGAAGGACTTCGCCGCGCACCCCGCTCTCGTCAAGGGCTACATCGGTCCCGCAGTGCTGGGCGAGGAGTCCGAGAGCGGCATCCGCTACCTCCTGGACCCTCGCGTCGTGGAGGGCAGCCGCTGGGTGACCGGCGCGAACGAGCAGGGCTCGCACGTCATCGACCTCGTCGCGGGTCGTGACTTCACGGCCGACGGCACGATCGAGGCCGCCGAGGTCCGGGCCGGTGATCCTGCGCCGGACGGCTCAGGACCGTTGGAGCTCGCGCGCGGCATCGAGATGGGCCACATCTTCCAGCTCGGCCGCACGTACGCAGAGGCGCTCGGCCTGCAGGTGCTCGACGAGAACGGCAAGCTCGTCACGGTGACGATGGGCTCCTACGGTGTGGGTGTGTCCCGCGCCGTCGCGGCCGTCGTCGAGGGATCGCACGACGAGCTCGGCATCGTGTGGCCGCGCGAGGTGGCGCCGTTCGACGTGCACCTCGTGGTCGCCGGCAAGGACCCCTCGATGTTCGAGGCGGCGGAGCGGATCGTCGCCGAGCTCGAGGCCGTCGGGGTCACGGTGCTCCACGACGACCGCGTCAAGGTCTCCCCGGGCGTCAAGTTCAAGGACGCCGAGCTGCTCGGCATGCCCACGATCGTCGTGGTGGGACGGGGCCTCGCGGACGGTGTCGTCGAGGTCAAGGACCGGGCGACGGGGGAGCGTCGAGAGGTCGCGGTCGACAGTGTCGTCGACGACCTGCGCGGTGTCTGCCGCTGAGGTCTCTCCCTGGCGGCGCTGCCGGTCCCGGTGGCTAGTGGCGGCGAGAGGGGAGTCGACCCGGTTCGATACGCGGGGGCGTCGGTCGTTCCTCCTCCCACTCCGTGGGAGGTCCCCCCTCGTTCTCGTGACGCTCCCAAGCCCTCCGCTGTGCTCCGAGCAGGGGGTGCTCCCGAACCAGCGAGCCGGCTCAGTCCAGGCCGGGGAACGCCTCGGGCGCCCCTCCCCACGTCAGGGTGGCGAGCGCGGCGCGACGGAGATCGGCCAGGGCACGCTCACGCTCCTCGACGGGTGACGCGCCGACGACGGCCAGGCACGCTGCCGTGATCCGACGCTGCAGGTCCGCCACGGCGGACTCCGCCGCGACGCGGTCGGCGGGCGGCTCGCCGTACGAGGCTCGGGGCGTGGACGTCGGTGCGCTGCGTTCGTCGAGCGTGCGGAGCAGCCGGTCCCGCGCGGATCGGTGATCGGTGTAGGCGTCCCTCGCCCGATCACGCAGCGCCTCGACGCGACCGCCCACGACCCCCACGAGCCACAGGGCCTCGTGCTCGAGGTCGAGTCGGGTCAACAGTGCGCGGTCCAGACGGTCGCGGTCGGGAGCCGGCGCCTCGGGCTCGACGTCGCTCTTGCGCGCCGCCTGAGGGTGCGAGCGAGCTGGGCGTGCCCGGCCGACAGGGAGGCCAGGATCGTGACGAGCGCGGAGGAGTAGGCCTCGAGAGCCTCCGCCTGCCGCAGCGCCCCGATCTCGGCGACGCGGTCGGCCACGGAGTCGAGTGCGGTCGACGGGGACTCGGCGACGTCCACCGGTGGTGTGGGGCCGGAGTCCGTCCCGGGTCGGCTGATCGCCTCGAGCTGCTCGGCGGCGAGCGTCCTGAGGTCGTCCAGCTCGACGTCGGGGTGACGCTCGATGACGGCGTCGAGGATGCTGAGGATCTCGCGCTGGTCCGCGTCGGCGGAACGCAGCAGCGCCGCGTCGCCCTCGTGCGGGAGCGGCTTCGGCCGTGCCCCGAGAGCGCGGAGGACGTCGTCGTCGACGCCGAGCAGATGCGTGGCTCCGCCGGCCGCCGCCAGACCCAGCAGGGCGGTCCCACCCAGTGCGGCACGTCGGCTGATCACGCCGTCAGGGTAGTGGAGCGCGGTTCGGTAGGGTGGTCCGCGGGTGACCACAACAGAACACAGGGAGGCACCACGCATGTCCGACGGACTCGAGCGCGACGTCCGAGCAGCGGTGGAGGGACCGGTGGCCGACCTGGGTCTGGACCTGGAGTCCGTCGACGTCTCACGCAGCGGTGGGAAGCGGCTGCTGCGCATCGCCGTCGATGCCGACGGAGGCGTCGGCATCGATCACATCGCCAAGGTCTC
>JBQGDU010000474.1:0-3114 GCA_052039245.1 Aeromicrobium sp.
CGGCCCGGTCGGTGTCCCGCCGGCCACCACGCTGCAGATCCTGTGGGCGCACCTCGCGCCGGGCGAGCACGTCGCGGACTGGTCACAGGTGCAGGACCAGATCGTCTGGACGTTCCGGACTCCCCGGGTCCTGCTCGCCGCGCTGGTGGGCGCCTGCCTGGCCGTGGTGGGTGCCGTCCTGCAGGCCGTGGTGCGGAACCCGCTCGCCGACCCGTACGTGCTCGGGTCGTCGTCGGGGGCAGCGTTCGGGGCTGTCCTCGCACTCGTGCTGGGGGCGTCCGTGCCCGGACTGCTCGTCACCGGCTCGGCGTTCGCGGGAGCGGCCGCGGCCGGCGTCGTCGTCTAGCTGCTCGCCGCGCGCGGTGGCCGCAGCGAGTCGCTGCGACTCGTCCTCGCGGGCGTGGCGCTGTCGTACCTGTTCAGTGCCGGCACGGGCTGGATCACCATCACCGCCGACCACGGGACGCTCCCCGGGCTGCTCTTCTTCCTGCTCGGCAGCGTGGCCGGTGCGACCTGGGCGACGCTCGTCATCCCGACGGTCGCGCTGGTCGTCGGTGTCGCTTTCGTCGCGGTGCGTGCCGGCCACCTGGACGCGGCTGCCGCCGGTGACGAGACCGCTGCCTCCCTCGGGGTGGACCTCACCCGGCTGCGGGTGGAGTCGCTCGTGGTCACGTCGCTGCTCACCGGTGCGGTGGTGGGCGTGGCCGGTGGGATCGGCTTCATCGGCCTGGTCGTCCCGCACCTGTGCCGGCTGCTGGTCGGTGCCGGGCACCGCACCCTGCTGCCGGTGACGATGCTGGCCGGCGCCCTGCTGACCATCGTCGTCGACACCGTGGCGCGGACGGCAGCATCGCCGCGCGAGATCCCCATCGGCGTGGTGACGGCCCTGATCGGGGCGCCCTTCTTCCTGTGGCTGCTGCGCCGGCGCCCGGTCGGGAACGAACGATGAGCGGCTCGACGGTCGGGGCGGCGCTGCGGATCCGCGACCTCGACGTCAGCCTGGGTGGGCGCCAGGTGCTCCACGCCGCCGGCCTGGACGCCGGGCCAGGACAGGTCGTGGGACTGCTGGGACCGAACGGCAGCGGCAAGTCCACTCTGCTGCGAGCCGCCAGCGGCCTGCTCACACCGACCGCGGGATCCGTGCGACTGGCCGACCTGGACGTCCGGACCGCGCGTCGACGCGACGTGGCGCGTGCCTGCGCCGTCGTGGCGCAGGACCAGCCGAACGACCTCGAGCTCTCGGTGCTCGAGGTCGTGCTGCTCGGCCGACTCCCCCACGGGCGGGGTGCCGGTGACCTCGACCTCGCCGAGGCCTCCCTGCGGCGAGTCGACGCCGTCCACCTCGCCGGCCGCGCCTTCTCGAGCCTGTCCGGGGGAGAGCGTCAGCGCGTGCTCGTCGCCCGAGCCCTGTGCCAGGAGCCGGGCGTGCTGCTGCTCGACGAGCCCACCAACCATCTCGACGTGGCGCACCAGCTCGAGCTGCTTGCCCTGCTCGGCGAGCTCGACACGACGTGCGTCGTCGCCCTCCACGACCTGTCGCTCGCCGCAGCCCACTGCGATCACCTCGTGCTGCTCGAGGCAGGACGCGTCGTGGCGGCCGGTCCGCCGACCGACGTGCTCGACCCCGCTCGAGTGAGTGACGTCTACGGCGTCGCGTGCGACGTCATCGACCACCCGCGCACGGGACGTCCGCTCGTGGCGGTCTCCCGAGCCACCCCCACCCCCCACCCCGAAGGAACACCATGAAGCGACCTCCTGCCCGTCCCGTGGCGCTGTCCGCGCTGCTCGCCCTCGTGGCGGCCGGTTGCGGCACCGTCACCACCGACTCCTCCTCCGCGGGCCCCGGAGCGGGATACCCGGTCACCGTCTCCAGCTGCGGGGTGGAGTCGACGCTCGACGCCCGGCCCGAGCGCGTCGTGAGCCTGCACCCGAGCACGACCGACACCCTGGCCCGGCTGGGGGTCGCCGACACGATCGTCGCGCGGGCGCAGACCGCCGCGGGCGAGGTCGCGCCGGACGTCGCCGAGGAGGTCGCGTCGATCCCGACCATCAGCGAGGACAGCCCACCGACCCGGGAGCTGCTGCTGGAGCAAGAACCCGACCTCGTCCTCGCGCCGACGGAGTTCGAGTTCAGTGCCGACCAGGGCTACGCGGGTCGCGAGGACCTGGAAGCCGTGGGGGCGGGGACGCACGTGGCGGCGGCCGGCTGCGTCGATCGACGTTCCGAGGGCACCATCGAGGACGCCTTCGACGACCTCGATGCCCTCGCGACGCTCTTCGACGTCGAGGAGGCCGCGGCCGAGGTCGAGCAGGAGGCTCGGGCCGAGCTGGCCGAGGTGGAGCAGATCGTCGGTGACGCCGAGCCGGTGCCGACGGCCCAGGTCTACGTCGAGGGCGGGACCCTCTACGCGATTGGCGGGGCGATCGAGATCGACATCCTGCGCCAGGCGGGCGCCCGCAACGTCTTCGAGGACGACCCGTCGCGCTTCGCGGACTTCTTCTCCGCGGAGGTCTCGCCGGAGGTCGTGCTCGAGCAGCAGCCGGAAGCGCTGGTCTTCACGGTGACCGACGAGAAGCACGCCCGTGAGACGGAGGCGTTCCTGCGCGACCGGCTCGCCGACACGCCGGCCGTGCGCGAGGACCGACTCGTCGCCATCGACAACGGACTGGTCTACCCCGGCACCCTGCGAGCCATCGAGGCCGCGCGCACCGTCGCCGAGGCCCTGCACGAGTGACGTCTGCTTCGCCACTCGCCCTGACCCGGGACGGTCGGCTGTTCTGGGCCGCCCGGGTCGTCGCGGCGGTCGGGTCGGGCGTCAGTGCCGTCGCCCTGCCGCTGCTGGTGCTGCGCGAGAGCGGCTCACCGGCGCTGACGGCGACGGTCACGGCGCTGCAGGTGGCGCCCTACCTCCTGCTGGGACTTCCGGCGGGTGCGCTCGCGGACCGCTGGCCCCGGCGTCCGTTGATGGTCGCGAGTCAGCTCGTCGCCGCGATCGCCCTGGCGTCGGTGCCGCTGGCCGAGACGGTGGGCGACCTCGCCGTCGGGCACCTGCTCGTGGTCGCCGCCGTCGTCTCGACGTCGTTCGTGTGGTTCGACGCGGCGGCCTTCGGGGC
>JBQGDU010000475.1:0-3574 GCA_052039245.1 Aeromicrobium sp.
CTGTGGGAGATCCTCCTGCCGTTCTCGGACTACGCGTTCAACAAGGCCCACTCGGCCGCCTACGGCGTCATCTCCTACTGGACGGCCTACCTCAAGGCCAACTACCCGGCCGAGTACATGGCGGCGTTGCTCACCAGCACCCGCGGTGACAAGGACAAGTCCGCCATCTACCTCGCCGAGTGCCGCCGCCTCGGCATCCAGGTGCTGCCGCCTGACGTCAACGACTCCGTCTCCAACTTCGCCTCCGTGGACGAGGACATCCGCTTCGGCCTGGGCGCCGTCCGCAACGTCGGCGAGAACGTCGTCGCGGGCATCGTCGCGGCGCGTGAGGAGGAGGGCGCGTTCACCGACTTCGCGGACTTCCTGGACAAGGTGCCCACCCACGTGTGCAACAAGCGGGTGCTCGACTCGCTCATCAAGGCCGGCGCCTTCGACTCGCTGAACCACCGTCGGCGCGCCCTCACCACGATCGCCGAGGAGGCGGTGGACCAGTACATCGACCTCAAGCGCAAGGCCGCCATCGGCCAGGACTCGCTCTTCGGCGGCATGGACGACGCCTTCACCGGGGTCGCCGTGACCGTGCCGGACATGCCGGAGTGGGAGAAGACCCAGCTGCTCGCATTCGAGCGGGACATGCTCGGCCTGTACGTCTCCGACCACCCGCTGCTCGGTCTCGAGCACGTCCTCAAGGCCAGCAGCGACTGCAGTGTCGGTCAGCTGTTGGCGGACAACGACCGGCCCGACGGCAGCACCGTACGCATCTGCGGCCTGATCACCAACGTCCAGCGTCGTCTCACCAAGAAGGGCGACACGTGGGCCTCGATCACGGTCGAGGACCTCGAGGGCAGCATCGACGTCATGGTCTTCCCGGCCACGTACTCGCTCGCCGCCCCCGCGCTCGTGCCGGACACCGTCGTCGTGGTGAAGGCGCGAGTGCGTCGCAAGGACGACGACGAGCTCGACCTGCACGCGCAGGAGGTCACGATGCCGGCCATGGGCGCGGGGCAGTCCGAGGCGCCGGTCGTGGTGAGTCTTCCCGTCGCGCGCTGCACCTCCGACGTCGTGAGCGAGTTCAAGCGGGTGCTGGCCGGTCATCCCGGGGCCACCGAGGTCCACCTGCGGCTCGTCGGCAACGGCACCACCAAGGTCATGCGACTCGACGACAACCTGCGGGTCAAGCCCTCGTCGTCGCTCATCGCCGACCTCAAGGAGCTCCTGGGGCCGCATTGTCTGGTCTGACGGGGCATCCGGGAGTGACGGCATGACCGAGGTGGACGAGCGAGCGTCGTCGAGCACTCGGCGGCATCCCGTGCGCCGCGTCGCACTGGGGTCGGGAGCACTGCTGCTGCTCGCTGCCGCGGCCGGGGTCCTGTGGGAGCGGTGGGCCGAACCGGGCTCGTGGGAGGTGACCGAGCAGGGCACGATCCTGACTCAGCGCGCCGCGCAGGGACAGTTCGGTGTCGAGGTGCGTTTCATCGTCATCGGGGCGGTGCTCTGCCTGGCCTGGGGAGCCCTCGCCGGGATCGCCGGGCGGGAGCTGGGCTGGTGGTTGGCCCCGGTCTTCGCCGTGGTGGCAGGCCTGGCCGCCGTCGTCGCCTGGCAGGTCGGTGTCCAGGTGGGGCCGCCGGATCCCGCCACCGTCGACGGGGTCTCCGTGGGGGACAGGTTCCCCGACCGGCTGCAGGTGGAGTCGGTCGCGTCGTTCCTCATCTGGCCGTGCGCGGCCCTCGGCGGCCTCGTCCTCGGTCTGGTCGTCTCGGCCGAGCATCCACGGAGCCAGGACCTCGACGTCGCCTGACGACCGGGTCAGCGGGCGACGTCGGCAACGAGCGCGAGGGTGGTGCGCACGAGGTCCTGCGGGGTCAGCTCGGCCTCGAGTCCTCGTCGTCCGGCGGAGACGAAGACCGTCTCGTGCTGCAGCGCCGATGCGTCGACGACGGTACGCAGCCGCGAGCGCTGGGCGACGGGGGAGATGGCGCCGACGACGTAGCCGGTGGCTCTCTCGGCCCGGGAGGCCTCGGCCATGACGACCTTCTTGGCATCGAGCGCCGCAGCCACGGCCTTGAGGTCGAGGCGTCGGTCCACGGGCACCACGGCGACGCACAGCTCGCCGGCGGCGTCGACGACGAGGGTCTTGAGCACTCGCGCGGCGTCCACGCCCAGCGCCTGCGCCGCCTCGGCACCGTAGGACTCCGTGCGAGGGTCGTGCGGATACGTGTGTCGAGTGAACGAGACACCGGCCCGGGTCAGCGCGGCGAGCGCGGGGGTCGCCTCCCGGGCGTCACGGCGCGTCATCGCCCTCCTCCGGTGTGTGCCGATGGTCCTCGATCGTGGCCCGGACGAGGAGTCCGATGACGAGTGCCCAGAACGCGGCACCGACCCCGAGCACCTGCAGACCGGAGGCCGCCACGAGGAACGTCACGATGGCACTCGTCCGCCCCGGGAGCGAGCTGAGCGCTCCCACGATCGAGGCCGCGAACGTCGACAGCAGGGCGAGACCGGCGACGGTCTCGACGACGCCCGGCGGCGCGACGGACGTGACCGCCACGAGGGCGCCGGACACGAGCGCGAGCACGAGGTAGAACCCACCCGCGGTGACGGCGGCGACCCAGCGTCGGGAACGCTCGCCGGCCTCCGGCCCGGCGGCGAGGGCGGCCGAGAGGGCGGCGAGGTTGATCGCGTGTCCGCCGAAGACGCCGGCAAGGCTGGTGCCCACGCCGGTCGTGAGCATGGAGGCACGCCAGGGCACCGTGAACCCGAAGCTCTTCATGACTGCCACGCCGGGGACGTTCTGCGAGGCCATCGTCACGATGGTCAACGGCAGCGCGATGCCGACGACAGCGCCCAGGCTGAGGGTCGGCGTCGTGAGCTCCAACCGTGGCACGAGGTCCGCGGTGGCCACCGCGGCCCCGGAGGAGAGGACGGAGACACCGATCGCCACGAGGGCAGCGGCGAGCGCGAGCGGTACCGCCCATCGCGGTGCCCAGCGGGTGGCGAGCAGCCAGACGAGGATCACCGGGGCGATGGCGAGCGGTGTCTGCGCGAGCGCCGTGAACGGCGCCAGGCACAGCTGCAGGAGCACCCCGGCGAGCATCGCCTGGGCGATCGGCACGGGAATGGCCGCAGCGAGTCGGCCGAGGACCGGGACGACCCCGGTCAGGGCCAGCAGGAGCCCGGTCAGCACGAAGGCACCGACAGCGGCCGACCAGCCGCCCTCGACCTCGCCGGTGCTCACCAGCAGGGCCGCACCCGGGGTGGACCACGCCATGGTGATCGGGGACCGGGTGGCCAGCGCGAGTCCGATCATCGCGATGCCGAACGCGACGCACAGCGCGAGGAGGCCGCTGGCCGCCTGGTCGTCCGTGGCGCCGACGGCCCGCAGCCCCGCGAGCACCACCGCGAACGACGACGTGTAGCCCACGACGGCGGTGACGACGCCGGCGAGCACCGGCGTCGAGGTCGGCTCGGGCGCCGCGGTCGTGCTCACAGCGGCACATTCAACACCCGCCCGCTCCCCCGGGCGTCGACCGCCGCCCCGGCGCCCATACACGTGGTTATTAGAACAATTCCCCTT
>JBQGDU010000476.1:0-6260 GCA_052039245.1 Aeromicrobium sp.
GGTGTAGGAGCCACGACCCTTCTTCTGCCGGCTCAGGTTCACCGTCACCTTCCCGCCGCGCAGCACCTTGCCTCGCGCGACGACCTTGGATCCGCGCTTGACCGTCACCTTCCCGGTCGGCGTCACGCCCGTGGAGGCGACGGAGACCGTCAGGCGGACCTTCCGCTTGCCCCGGGCCTTGGCCGACGCCTTCACCGTCGGCGTCGCCTTCACCACGGCCTTCGTCGCCGCGGAGGTCCTGACCGAGGACGTGTACCCGGCACGCGAGCCGGTCACCCGGACGGACACCCGCGTGCCACGGTCCGCCGGCTGGAGCCGGTACGTTCGGGCCGTGGCGCCCTTGATCGCCGCGCCGTTCCTCAGCCACTGGTAGCGCACCGTGGCCCCCTGGCCGAACGACGCCGGTCGCGCGGTCAGCACCGAGGCCACGCGGGCCGTCCCAGTGACCGACGTGGTCCCGGAGACGGGCACCGGTCCGCCGTCGGCCACCGGGCCCACGGCGACGGTCTGCCACTCGCGTCCGCGGTAACCCGGCGCGGTGACGACGACGTCGGCCCAGATCTCCTGGCCCAGGTCGGCGGCCTGCGGGCGGTACGTGCGGCCGGTGGCCCCGGGGATGACCTGTGAGTTGCGTAGCCACCGGTACTCGACCTTCGCCGACGCCGGGCTCACGGCAGGGTGGTTGAGCGTCAGCTCACCGCCTACCCGGGCCTGACCCGACACCGTCGGCGACCCGACCATGGTGAGCGTCCCGGGCTGCACGCGCTGCGACGGCGACTGTGCGCTCTGCGCCTGGAAGCCGGTCTTGTGTGCCGTGGCGGTCACCGTCAACGCCTTGTCGACGTCCTGCGGACGCACGGTGTACGACTGATCCGTCGCGCCGGCGACGCTGACGCCGTCGACCCACCACTGGTAGTCGACGCGATCCGGCTGCGGACTGAAGGTCGGCGCGCTCGCCCGCACCTGCTCGCCCACCTTCACCGTGCCGACGATCCTCGGGTTCTCGACCACCGCGAAGTAGGGCTCCGCGACGGTGTAGGAGACCTGGTGCAGGCGTGCGTTCCCCAGCCGGTCGCGCGTGGAGATGTGGAACGCGAACTGCCCCAGCTGGTGGGTGGGCAGGTTCCCTCCACTCGTCACCGGGGCCGTGCACGTGTCCACGCCCACGGCGGCGTCGGTGCATCGGTAGGTCACCGGCACCCGCTGTCCGCGGGCGAACACCTGGCCCGAGATCTCGGTCTCGAGGGTGATCGTCGGTGCCGTCGTGTCGACGCCGACCCAGTGGGTGGCCTCGCTCGGGTTCTCGGCACGATCCCACGCCTCGATGTCGATCCGTGTGGACCCCTCCGCGCTGAGCTGCACCTCGGCGCGGTTGTTGACGAACCTCCCTGACCCTGTCGTGGCCCCGCTGAGCCGGTACGAGGCCCGCGACACTCCCGAGGCGCCCACGTGCGCGTCGGAGACCAGCATCGAGATCGTGACACTCTCCTTGTGCCACCCGTCGATCGCGCCGGGTGGACGGTTGACGGTGATCACCGGGGGGATGGTGTCGTCCCCGGGACCCTCACCCCCGGGATCGGGCTGCGGCGCAGCGGCCGTCGCCGTCTGGACGGTACCCGCGAGCAGTCCGAGCACCACCAGGAGCAGGAGCAGCGCGCGTCTCATGCCCGCACCTCACGGACGATGGTGCTGCGGCCGGCGGCCAGCCAGAGCCCGGCCACGCACCAGGCCAGACCCGCCACGAACGGCAGCCCGGGAACACCCGTCCCGGCGACGGCCAGGTAGGCGCCGACGCAGACCACCAGCGCGAACCCGCCGAGCACTCGCGAGACGAGACGCTCCCGGAAGGCCATCCAGCCCAATCCACCGAGCGCGATCAGCGCGGGCAGCCAGGCGATGAACGGGCCGAAGTCGTTGAGGATGTAGTAGGCGTAGAGGCCGTTCGCGTCATAGGACCCCGCCTCCATCGCTCCCGGACCGTAGTTGCCGAGCGCGGCCTTCCAGCCGTAGGCGAAGGTCAGGGTGCCCACCGTCGCGACGAGCCCGTACTGGACCACGGCCGCGCCCACCGAGCCGGCGAAGCGTTGTACGACCCTTCGGTGCCACAGGGCCGCGAACACGACGAGGGCGGCCACGGCCAGGTAGCCCACCAGTCCGCCGAACCGCATGACGCCGGACTCCAGGTCCATCACGTCGGCGGCGGTGATCGTGTAGTCGGGGTTGCGCGGCTCGCCGACGCGCGAGTCGGAGAACGTGGCGACGGAGCCGAGGAGGCCGGCGAGGGCGCCGGCGAGCGGCCAGGCCCGGAGCCGACGGCCGGACGGTGGCGCGAGGTCCCGGGTGCGGGGGTCTGCCTGGACGGACATGGGGGCTTCCTTCTGTGCACGCGGCCGCCGGGTGCGACCGTCGCCCACCACGGTCGACGTGCCGACGGCCCAGGCGGCAGGGCCGGGAGTCCTCGACGGGTCAGGCGGGGCCGTCGGTCTCGACGCCGACACCGGCCTCGCGAGCCTTGACGATCAGACTGCCGCGATCGGTGACGTCGAGCTTGGTGAAGATGCCGTACACGTAGTTGCGGACCGTCTTGGGGGTGAGGAACAGCGTCCGGGCGATGCTGGCGTTGTCGTGCCCTTGGGCGACGAGCTCCAGCACGTCGCGCTCCCGGTCGGTCAGCTGGGCGAAGACCTGGGCTCGCGCTGCCCTGGCACCGGTGAGGTAGTCGACGGCACGCTGGGCCACCTGGGGCCCGAGCAGGACCGAGCCGCGAGCCACGGTCCGGACCGCCGACTCCACCTCCTCCGGCGGAGCACCCTTGAGCAGGTAGCCCCGGGCGCCGGCTCGGACGGCCGAGAACAACGCCTCGTCGTCGTCGAACATCGTCACCACCAGCACCCGGGTGCCCGGGCGGACGCGCAGGATCTCCCGGGTCGCCCGCACACCGGACCCACCGCCGAGGTCGAGGTCCATCACGACGACGTCGGGCTCCTGCTCGAGGACTACCGCCACCGCGACCTCCTCCGTGGCCGCCTCGCCGACCACGGCGATGCCCTCGAGCTCGTCGAGCAGCGCCACCACCCCGATGCGGAACACCGGATGGTCGTCCACGACCACGACTCGCACCGTCTCGCTCACGGCAACCTCATCCTCACCCTCGTCCCGGACGGGTCCCCGCCGACGATGCTCAGCTCACCGCCCAGCTCCTCGGCCCGTTCACGCATCGAGGACGTCCCGATCCCGGGGACGGTGTCGCCGGAGCGGCCGATCCCGTCGTCCTGGACCTCCACGACGACGCCGTCCCCTTCGCGTCTGAGGACGAGCGTCACCCGGGTGGCGCCGGCGTGGCGGTGCGCGTTGAGCAGGGACTCGGCGACCACGTGGTAGACGGCGACCTGACGCCGGGTGTCGAGCCCGTCGCCAACGTCGATCCGCAGATCGACCGCAAGGTCGTGGAACCGCCCGGCCAGCACCTCGAGGGCCGACACGAGGTCTCCGTCGTCGAGAGCGGGTGGCAGCAGCGAGCGAGCCACCTGTCGGACGTCGTCGGTCCGGCGCGCCACCTCGTCCTCCAGGTCCGCGAGGAGGTCGTCGGCACCGGTGGCGTCGTGCTGCAGGCGTCGCCGCGCGGCCGCGATGCCGAGTCCGACGCCGGCCATGGCCGGGCCCAGCCCGTCGTGCAGCTCCCTCCGCAGGGCACGCCGTTCCTCGTGGCGCACCTCGCCCAGCCGGACGGTGGCCCGCTCGAGCCGGGTGTTGACCTCGGCGAGGTCGAGCGCGACGGCGAGGACCCCCGTGCTGGGCTCGATCGCCGACCTCGTCCGCAGGTCGAGCCGCTCCCCGGGCCGGGCGGCCACCCGCAGGCGACCGCGTTCACGACCGTCCAGCACGAGCGGGTACTCGGCGTCGAGAGACTCAACGACCGCCCCGGTGCTCGCGACCACCGAGCCGTCGACGGAGACGACCTCGACGTGCGAGAGCCGCAGGGCTCTGCGCAGGCCGTGCACGAGGACCTGCAGATGACTGCTCCCGTCGCCGCGTGGCTCGCCGAGGCGCGCCAGCAAGGTCCCCGGGTCGGCCTGCGTCCCGTAGACGAGCCGGTCCACCCGGATCTGGAGCCATCGCCGCACCGGTTGGACCGCGAGGGCGAGCACGGCCGCGGCGACGACGCCGGCGATCCGGTCCTGCCACGGCAGCAGGCCACCGACGACCCACACGAGCACGAGGTAGAGCGCCACCACGGCGCTGGTGAGCAGCAGCCACGACGTCGTGCGTGAGACCGCGACGTCCACGCCCCACATCCGCTCCCGCAGCACGAGCACGATGACGGAGACGGGGAGCAGGACCTGGGAGGCGAAGAGCACCACGACCATCACCTGCTTGAGCGTGCTCTGCTCGATCGTGCCCGGGGCGAACTGCAGCAGCGTGAAGGAGACCAGCAGCGCGGTCAGCGCCAGCACGACCGCCGCCAGCCGTCGTCGGCCGGAGCCGTTCTCCCGGCGCCAGCGGGTCGCGACGCCGGCCACGGCCACGACCCCGAGCGCGGCGGCGACCATCATCGTCACCTGGTAACCGCCGACGATCAGTTCCTGCGCGCTCGCCGACGCCGGAGCGAGCGGATTGGCGAGGGAGTCGGTCTGCTGCACCAGCGCCATGAGGCCGCCCGCCGTGAGCGCGACCACGAGGCCGGTCCCGGCGAGGGTCCGGCCCAGGGCGCTCGGGCGGTCGTCGCGCAGCAACCACGGCATCGAGATCGTCGCGGCGACCGCGCCGGGCAACCACGTCCAGGCGAAACCGTGGGCGGCGAACCCGGCAGCCGGCGCCCCCACGCCCACGGCCCACGCGGCATAGGAGTAGGAGAAGGCCGCCGCGGAGAACCCGACGGCGACGAGTGCGCTGAGCAGGCCGACGACGTGGCGCGAGCGCATCAGGATCACGGCGCTCGCTGGTCCGTTGAGCAGCCCCACCAGGAGGTCGAGACCCCAGAAGACCCCGGAGGAGTAGAACGGCAACCCTTCTGCGGGAGTGTCGGCGAGGACCAGCAGAATCACGGCAGCGGCGCACAACGACCAGCTGCTCACCCAGACCGCCACGGCCAGGTGGCGGTGGGTCCGGCCCGCCTCGTTCATGGCCACATTGTCGTGGAGATCGCGGCCTGCGTCCCGCAGACGGCAGTCCTGGTCCGCCAGGGCCCTCGCGAGCAGGCTCGGCACACCCGGCGGCACGGTAGCGTGCGGCCATGCCCCTCGTCCTGCTGGAGTCGGCCGGCCACGTCCGCACCATCACGCTCAACGCACCCGACCGGCTCAACGCCCTCGACTGGCAGCTGCTCGATGAGCTGAAGGCCGCGGTCCGGGCCGTGGCCGACGACGCGGACGCCCGAGCCGTCGTGGTGCGGGGCGCCGGGCGGGCCTTCTGCGCCGGAGCGAACCTGGAGAACCTGTTCGGTGACCGCACCCGCCCCGTCCCGGAGCTGCGCGACCACCTGATGAGGGTCTACGCCAGCTTCCTCGGACTGCGCGACCTCACGATCCCGACGGTCGCCGCGGTGCAGGGCCCCGCCGTGGGAGCCGGGCTCAACATCGCCCTCGCGTGCGACGTCGTGGTCGCCGGACCGGAGGCGGGGTTCGGCCCGACGTTCGCCAAGATCGGACTGCATCCGGGGGGCGGCTGCACCTGGATGCTGACGCAGCGCATCGGCTCGGCCAACACGGCCGCCGCCCTCTACTCCGGCGACGTGATCGACGCCGACGCCGCATTGCGCCTGGGCATCGCACAAGAGCTCGCCGACGACCCCCCGGCGCGGGCCGCCGACCTCGCAGCGTCGTGGTCCGAGCGCAACCCCCGGCTGATGGCGCAGATCAAGCACTCGGTCGGCGTCGCCGCCTCGAGCGACCTGGCCACGTCGCTCGAGATGGAGGCCACGGCCCAGGCGGAGTCCCTGTCCAGCGCGGAGTTCGAGGAGTTCGCAGCGCGGTTCGCGCGGACGTAGGAGCGCTCGAGGCCGGCACCGAACCTGAGCTCGACGCGGCGACCGGCTCATGCCTCGCGGCCACCGCTACGCCCCCACTCGCTGCGCTCGCGGGAGGTACCCCCAAACTAGCGGGGTCTGCCCACCGCTCGGTGGTTGAGTAGGCGGAGCCGCGACGAAGGAGCCGGCACCGCCGTATCGAAACCACGACCCAGGCGGAAACACCGTCCACCCACGAGCTCGCACAGAGGCAAGAGCCCCCGCTCGGAACCTGGTCTCGATGTACGGCGACCGG